>CAMDDY010000614.1 GCA_945893125.1 Bordetella parapertussis | reverse complement strand
GACAAACTATCTATGCGCAAGATACGAGACGTACTTCGATACCGCCACAGCACCGGCCTGAGCCTGGAGGCAATTGCCCGGGCGCTAAGTATCTCCAAGGGGGTTGTAGCCAAATACCTGCGGCTGGCATCTGACGCCGGTCTGGGTTGTCCGTGCTGACCCGTGTCCGCATCATGTGGCTGACCAAATAACGCTCGGCGTTACTCTCGGCGCTGATTACCGCGACCCTGATTCGCCCGGAAGTCCATAATTGGCGCTTCGTCCGCCTGATCAGTAGCACAGATGCTCTTCGTTTGCCCATCCATTCTTACGGAGGATTCCACAAATGACAAAAATCTACCTACGTTTACTGACCTACCTCGTTGTAATTCTCGGCAGTGGCGTGGCGGGTATTTACCTTTACAAATCGATCACCGATAAGCCAATCATAAAATCCGAGCATCAGCTTACCGTCGAGAAAATTGAAAAAATGGGCAAGTTGGAATTGGTGAGAATTACCATCAAGGACGTTCAGGAGCAAACGATACCGCGACCAATGCCATTGCCGGACGCGAAAGCATTGCTGATCGTCGTCGGCGAAGTGTCTGCGGGTATAGATCTCAAAAAAGTAACGATGGCAGATATCGTGGATTCCGAAACGCAGATTACGGTTACATTGCCAAAACCCCAAATGCTGATGGCAAGAATCGACCACAGTAAATCCAAAATCTATGATGTTAAAGGGGGACTATGGAATACAGTGGAATTGCTGGATGACGCGTACAAGGCCGCTGAAGTAAAAATAAGACAAGCGGCAGCAGAAACCGGCTACGTGGAAATCTGCAAGAAGAATGCGCGGGAACTACTGACACCACTCTTTGGCGAACTTGCACGGAAGAAGATTGTTATCGAGTTTAAGACCTAGAACTGATCGCATTTCCGGAATTACCCTTCCTTGAACTTCCTTCGCCCTAATTCGACTCAACCAACCGCGCCACATCACCCCTGCACTCGGAACATTTGCCGACAAGCAACAATTTGCCCTCCTTGACGCTACCCGAGTAATCGGTGATCGTGACATCACAGCAGCACTTCCGGCACCAGACATTTGCAAGCAATTGCCTTTTGCGAGTACCGGGAATGGCGGCCCACAGTTTTGCTGCCCGGACGGTGTATTTGGGCCTGAATTTGATAGGCGTAAGTTCGAGGGTTGTTTGTGGGCGCATTATTTACGATACCCCAAATCGCATGTGACGTGTGGCTTGCGGAACAAGGAATTTGCCACTCAGCGCCATTGATCCTCGCAAGCGTCCTCCATCAACGTAGTCATTAATATTATCGGAGCCACTAATGCCGACCACTGGCTTTTCTCCTGCCAAAGACCAGCAAATTTATGTTGTCTGCGATTCCGTTGCAATTGCCACCGGCGATATTTCGGAAGTCTTGTCGTCACTCAAGAGTTTCTCAGCCGACCGATCTTCCGCCATGAGTGCCGAAGGCGCGGTAACGCTGGTGTTCAACGGCTACGATGACGATCCTCGTGAGCTTGAGGCCATTCCGGAAGTGAGGGAATGGTTTGCCAAGCTGTATAAGGCATGGCCGTATTGGTCTTTCTTCGCCAGCCGCATCGACCAGACTGTGCCGCTTGTCCTGACATTATTGATTCCGGGTGACACTGTGCCCGGTGAGCCTGGCATGATGGGTTGGGAATTTGATGCGGACCAATTGAAGCCGTTACTGTTCGAGATGTTCAACCACCAGAACGAATTAATCGAAAGGCTGGAGATCGGTGAGGATGTGAACGAGCGTGTTTCCCGTGATTTCATTGAGGCGGTGCAGGCTTTCTTTCGATGATGAGCCATCGGTTTCATTGAGAATAACCAGGTCGGTAAAGGTGCCACCCACATCGACAGCGACGCGGTATTTGTCTTGAGCCATGAAATGTAATTCCAGACGGGAATGAATTGGAAACTGACGGGGATTGAGCTACATTCTAACCCTGCCGACGTGGCATAGCGCCGCTTTTGCAGCGGGGAGTTTCAACATGTGGCTTATCAAATTCTGCACGGCGATTTTGTTCGCGCTGTTGCCCGGCTTTACTTTCGCGCAGGCCGCTTCGACAAGCTCAGGACAGGCTTGGCCAAGCAAACCCGTGCGCTTCATCACGGCGTTCGCCGCAGGGGGATCATCTGATCTCATCGCCCGTATCATCGCCGAGCAATTGACGGCCACGCTCGGCAAACAAATCGTGATCGACAACCGCACCGGCGGCAACGGTGTGGCGGGCACCGCGATCGCAGCAACCGCGCCTGCGGACGGCTACAGCTTTTTGGTGATCTTCGACGCGCATGTCACCAACCCGAGCATCCAGAAATCACTGCCGTACGATTCACAAAAAGACTTCTCGCCCATCATGCAGTTCGCGTCGTCGCCCTATCTGCTGATGGTGGCCCCAGGCGCGCCGTATCGTTCGATGAACGATATGATCGCGGCGGCAAAAGCCAAACCGGGCGCGCTCACGCTGGGATCCAGCGGCGTTGGCAGCCGCGGGCATCTGGCGATTGCTTTGCTGGAGCAGCGCGCCGCATTCAAAATCACGCAAGTGCCGTATCGCGGCCCGGCGCAGATTATCACCGACGTCATCGGTGGCCAGATCACCATGCAGATGGGCACATCGTTGTTCGGCGTGCCGTTTGTGAAATCGCAGCGCGTGCGCGCGCTCGGAGTGTCATCGTCCGCACGTATGGCGCAGTTGCCGGATGTGCCGACGATTGCGGAGCAAGGGTTTGCCGGTTACGAAGTGAACTCGTGGTGGGGTCTGCTTGCGCCCGCCGGCGTGCCCGCGCCGATACGCGACAAGCTGCACGCGAGTCTCAATGAAATACTCGCGCGCCCCGCGATGCGCGAGCGCCTCGAACAAGTGGGCGCGACCGTGCGCGCGTCCAAGCCGGATGAATTCGCCCGCTATATCGCCGAAGAAATGAAACTGTGGGGCAAGGTGGTGCGCGATAACAAAATTGGTGAAT
>CAMDDY010000613.1 GCA_945893125.1 Bordetella parapertussis | reverse complement strand
TCCTTGAACGTTACGCCCATTGTACCCTTGGGACCGGTTTTCAGCACACTGTTCACATGCACCGGCGTGCCCGGCACGGCTTTCACAACCTTGCCGCCGCCGGCGACCGTGGCGTCACCGGTCACAGTTTTTACAAACCCGATCGCCTCCTGCGCCCAGGCCGAACCACTGACCGCGATTACCACTGCCACTTGAGCGAGTTGCGTTACGAATTTCATTGCAGCCTCCTTCGCGGTAACAACCGCATGACTTACGACTTTCCACTGGATGACCCGAGTTGCCGGCTTACTACTCCGGTTAGCGGCGCAGTATAGCCAAACCGTTACTTACCCTCGTGACTTTCGTCACGAACGCGGAAAAATCGTTAACCCTGCGCGCACCCACCAAGCCGCAATCCCTATCCGGCTCAGAACAAAATTTTGTTTAATATCAAAATGTTATAAATCATTCCCGAGCACAGCCTAAAGCCATCATCGGATCGATATCTCCACCCGGCGGTTTTTCGCTTCAGCCGTATTGTCCGGCGTTTTCACCAATAAATTGCGTTCTCCATGCGACTCAATTGTCATTACCGTCACCGCCAAACCAGCTTCGGCAAGTTGTTTCGCAATGGCCTGCGCGCGCTGCAATCCGAGCTTTTCATTCCTTTCGGCGTCACCCTCGGTGTCGGTATGACCGATCACCGAAACATCCGGCACTGGGCGGACTTTGACGGCCGCCAACACCTTGGGTATCAGCGCCTGCGATTCAGCCGTCAAGCGTGCGCCGCCGGTTTCGAAATAAAGCAGGAAACTCACCGGCGCGACCGGGCGCGCCGCCAGCGCCGCACCGAAATCACGGCGGATACGGCCTTCTTCAACGGCAAACGCCTTACCGCTGCCATCCATCAACGCACCTTGCGCCATGCGATCCACCACCACCGTGCCCCTCGGCCCGGTGACGGTAATCGCGCCGACCGTGCCATCGGCATCGCCCAGCAGCACCACATAAGAGACGGGTTTGGGTGCCGCAACGACGGGCGGCAGCGGGGGCGGCGGCGTCACGCAGCCTGCAGCAAGCACGCTCACGCTGAACATCAGTACCCAGCCGCGATGAACATTCATGATCGACTCCCTTTTTATAATGACCTGAAAAAATTACCGGCAATGCTATTTTTCATCCAGCTTGATGTAATCATCTTTTTCGCCGGCGCCCAGCCGCTCCAGATGCATCGCCACCAGCGTATCGTGCTCACGTTCACGCGCCAGTTGCGCAAAAGCCGCCGGCGCATCGGGCGATGCCTGCCGCAGTAGTTCAAACGCGGCGTCATACGCTGTGTCGCGCTCCGCTGGTTTGTCGCCCATGGCAATGATCGGCTCGTACACCTGCAGCGCCTGCGTCTTGCCCTTCACCACCAGGCGCCCGATCGACCGCACCGGCGGGTCGGCACAGCCCGACAGCGTGGCCTCGGAGACGCACACCGTGGTGCCCAAATACTTGTTGGCGCCTTCGAGGCGCGCGGCCGTGTTCACCGGGTCCCCCAATGCGCGGTAGTCGAACATGGTCGAACCACCGAAGTTGCCGACGATCACTTCGCCGGTGTGTACGCCGATGCGCGTCTTGCCGAATGGCGTGCCCTTGGCGCTAAGGTCAGCGCTATAGCCGCTGGCGAACGCGTGCATTTCCAGCGCGCACTTAAACGCGCGGCTGCGATGATCCACTTGCGGCACCGGTGCTGAAAACATGATTGCCACCGCATCGCCGACGATACGGTCAAGCGTGCCGCCGCTGGCGAATGCAATGGCCACCATGCGATCCAGATAAGCGTTCAGCAGCGCCACCGCCTCACCCGGGTCCATTTTCTCCATCAAGCCGGTGAAGTTCTCCAGATCGGTAAATACGAAGCTGCATTCCTGACGGCGGCCGCCAAGCTCAAGCTGACCGGGATTTTCAACCAGGTAATCCACGCGGTTGGGCGAGACGTAACGCGAAAACGCCTCGCGCACCCAGCGCTGTTCGCGCTCGCTGTTCACGTGCTGCACCACGCTGCCGACAATAAATGTAATCAACAACGTCAATCCCGGTGTCACCGGATCAAACAGCAAGCCTTGTTGCGTGAAGGCATACAACGCAGCACCTCCCGCGCCGGCAATCGCAAGCACGGTGACGCCGGCCGACACCAGCGCACGCGTGGTCAGCGCCACCACGCCGATAAGCAATCCGCCCAGCACCAGCAGCAGTGCCTCCACCGCCGGCGCCCAGGTCGGGCGCTCCAGAAATTTTCCGGTGAGTATTTGCTCCAGCGCCTGCGCATGCGCCTCCACCCCTGCCATGATGGTGCCCAACGGATTAAATCGCAGATCCATCAGCGCCTGCGCCGATGCACCTATGAACACCACATGCCCTTCCAGACTGCCCGGCCCGAATTTGCCGTCAAACACCTGCCATGCGGGTATGTAGCGTTGCGCGACCGGGCGTGTGTAATGCACCCACATTTCGCCCTTGGCGGTGGTGGGTACGGTGACGTCGCCGACACGAATTTCCTGCAAGCCCACCCCTTTTTGCGGCACCGTCCTCACCATATAATTGCGCTGCTGCAAACCCACGCGCAACGATTCCGCCGTCAGCGACGGCATCACTTGATCCGCCACACGTACCAGCAACGGCACCCGCCGTACCACACCGTCCCCATCGGGAATAAAGGTAAGCGCGCCGATGCCCGCGGCCGCTTTTTCGAGTACCGCCAGCGACGACACCGCGCCCGAAAAAGCATGCAGAAACGGCAGCGACGGTTCGCCCAGATTCACGATATTCGAAGGCCGTGCCGGCCGCCGCGTCGCGGCGCCGCCGCGTTCCGCCGCGAATCCCAGCGTCACGCGGCCGCGGCGCAGGGCTTCGACCATCACCAGATCATGATCGGGAATCGCCAGCAGGCGTTCGCGCACATCGCCCTGGGCGTTCCAGATGCCTACCATGGACTTGGGCGAGGTGCGATCTTCCTCCGCGAACAACACGTCGAAGCTGATCG
>CAMDDY010000612.1 GCA_945893125.1 Bordetella parapertussis | reverse complement strand
ATACGAGCGCTTGGTGCTGGTGACGGCAAGTCCGCGTATGCGCCCGCTTTTCACGTGCGGCACGATGGAGCCGAAGTTATCAAACAAGGCATGCACCTGGCCGGCGATCATTTCCGCGATGGCCTGCTGCGCCGCCCGGTACGGCACATGCACCAACTGCGTGCCCGTCATGTGTTTGAACATCTCCATGCCCAGATGCGCCGGCGTGCCCGTGCCCGACGAGCCATACGACAACTTACCCGGATTCGCGCGCGCGTGATCGATCAATCCCTGTACCGATTTCACCGGCAGCGACGGCGCCACCGCCAGCAGATTCGGCTGCGAACCCATCAGCGCCACCATCTGCAAATCCTTCTCCGTGTCATACGGCAGCCGCGCCATCAGGCTGCGGTTGATCGCCAGCGCCGCCGACGTGCCGTAACCGAGGGTGTAGCCGTCGGCCACCGCGCGCGCCATCAATTCCATGCCAATGCTGCCACCCGCGCCGGGCCGGTTATCCACCACGATTTGTTGCGCCAGCAACTTGGACAGTTCCGCCGCGAGCAGACGCGCGTTGATATCTGCGGCGCCGCCGGCGGCGGAGGGGCCGATGAAGCGGATGGGGCGGTAGGGGTAATCTGTGGCGGCGGCAGTGGCAGCCGTGGTTATGCAAACAAACGCCAGTAACCAACGCACCAACCGTAGGAAAAGCCTGTCCTGAGCTTGTCGAAGGACGCAGCGTTCCCACGCAACGCACCGTGGTATCCGCGTGGGCACAAACCCGGTGCCCACCCTACCTTCTCGACTCGCGCTTGGCAATTACATAGCCTCCGACAAGAAAGGGTAAGGCGCTGCGGGCGCATGAATACCATGCACCTGTATCGCCTCTACTGTGAACCACAGCCCCACAAAAACGGCCGCGGACGACAGCATGAATTTAAAGCTGTTCCAAAGTGCGGCGCCCCACCAGGCAATGCTGCCCTGTTTAGCTGGAACCGGCTCGCGCGTCGCCGTTGGCAGGCGAATCGATGTCGCCCTGTCTCCAAACATTTGACGCCCATATTCCTCCCTGCGACGCAGGAAATCATCGGGCGATGTCGATTCCGTTCGTATCCGCGCAAGATCGCGCACCCCTCTTTCTACTTTTTTCATGTTGTGATAATCGGCGGCGAAAGGCAGAGAAATAAGTGCCGTCGGAATCAATATCGTAACCACGATCGTCCAGAAGAAAAGCGGGTCGCTGCGCAAATAGACGTAGGGGTAGCCGTCCGCGGTGAAGTTGATGATCTTTCCGGTCGCTATTGAATACAGCAAATAGCAGACGGGGATCGCCACTAGCGTCATCCCGATTCGCGTCTGATTCACGAGCGCGCAGTCATGAAGGGCATTGCGCGCTTTTATTTCCTGCAACTGTCTATCGGCCTGCTCCAATTCGGCAAGTGCCGTAAGCATCTCAACTTTGTCCGGCCCATCGGGAAATGAATTTGCACTCGCCTTCAGTGCCACTAAGTCAGGATTCACAATTGGCGGGTTACTTTTAGTCACAGCTCAATCCCATAATCCTTCCGCGCCTTCGCCATCACCTCCGCCCCCGGCATCTGATACAGCATCTTGCGGCTGACCACCGTACCCATGATTTTTTGCAGCTTCACCATGGTCTCTGCCATTTTGATCAGCATGGCGAGGCCATCGACGATCAGCGCCCCGTCGATTTCGCGCTTATTTTCGTGCAACGCGCGCCGCGCCTGCAACACCGCATGCGAGCCGCAGGGGATCAGCACTTCCGCGCCTTTGGCTATCGCGCGCCGCGCCGCCTGATCGAATTCCGTCATGATGCGCTGATGCGCGGCCGGGTCGATAAAGCCTTGCCGGTAATCCGTCAGGTCATGAATATTCATCGCCTCGATCGACGTCAGCCGCTCGGTCAGGCCGTAGAGTTGCAGCTTCTGCTCGAATGACAGCGCGAATTTCGGATTGGGCGTGATCAGCGAAAAGTTTTTCCCCATCATGCACGCCATCAGCGCCGTGGTTTCCAGAAAACCCAGCACCGGTATATCGAGGATTTCGCGCGCTTCCACCAGCGCGGGATCGGTGGAGTTGAGCGACACAAAGGCGTCGTAGCGCCTCTCTCCATTAGCACCCGTCGCATGTTTGCACTTCAACACGTTCTCGATGATGTCCGGCATATCAATCGCCTGGAAAAAGCGGAACTGTTCGCCGAGGCCGCCTTTCTTCGTGCCGTGAACTTCTATTTCAACGCCCGGCTCCACCACCGAACGCAGATGCTGCTCCAGCGCCTGGTGAAAATTCGGGTTTCTTTCGCGTGATGAAAATACCTGCACCCAGAGTCGCATGACCGTTCTCCTTTGTTATGTAACTATATGTTTTTATTGATTAAATTAAAACAAGCGCGGCAGATTATCCGCCGGCACCTTTTGCCGCGTGGTTGCATCCGGCAGCCATAGCACGATCAAACTAAAGAGAGCCATCGAATTGACGCGATGCGCGTTCGACAGATGCGGGTAATCGCTGCCCCAGATCACGCGATGCGGCGCGGCGGCCCTTGAGCGCAGGCGCCTTCTGATCAACCGGCATGCTTGCTCCCTCTCGGATCAGTTTCAGGTGAGCGGCAATCATACCGTCATTGCCGTGCGCGCCGCCTTCAGGGGTGCGGCAAACACACCCGCAATCCACATCGCGCAATCGCGTGAGGCATTCTCACCTGCCCGCTTGCGCTTCCGAAACACGCGGCAGGATAATGCCCCTATGTCTACCAGCCCATCCGACGTCGGCGGCGACGCTGAAAAGCCGGCGCACGCCAAGCGCAAGTTATGGGGGTTGATCGCCGCGGCGGTGGTGTTGCTGGCATGGGGCGGCCACTGGCTGTATCAACGCGCGACGCATGTGTATATCGACGACGCGCGCATCGACGGCGAAGTGATCACACTGGCGAGCCGCGTGTCGGGCTGGCTCACCGAGCTGCCGGTGATCGAAGGCGACGAGGTTAAAAAAGATCAGTTGCTCGCGCGTGTGG
>CAMDDY010000611.1 GCA_945893125.1 Bordetella parapertussis | reverse complement strand
ACGCAGCCCGAGCAGGGCGTGGCCGTTCGGTGCGATTTGTTCCCCGGCGAGTTCGGCGGCGTAACAATGGTCGCCGCCATAGGTGCCGAGATAATGTTCCTGCGAGATTTCCAGGCCGTGTTCGTTGGGATGCGCACAGGTGAGCAATGCCGGGCCGGTATCCGTCATGCGCACCATCACGCGGCCCTGATGAAAGGCGAACCACAATGCGGCGCCCGTGCGCTCCGCAGGGCGCTTGAAGTGCGGAAGATATTCTTTGCTCATGAGGTTTGCCTGTCGTCGGGTGAGCGCTGATTTTCGCCGATTTGGTGGGATAATCCAACTCTGTTTCGTGCCGGCATTCATGTCCATTCGCAAGTTCAACTTTCTGTGTGTTGTCGCCATCGCAGCGGTGTGCGTGCCGGTGATGGTGATCGCGCAAGGTAATCCGCTCGGTCTTAACGCCGAGGAAATCCGCCTGGTGTTGCGTCACGGCCCGTGGCCCGCGCCGTGGACGCGCGACGCGAGTAACCGGGTATCGGGCAAGCCGGAGGCGATTGCGTTCGGCGAGCAACTTTTTTTCGAGACGCGGCTTTCCGGCGCCGGCACTGTATCGTGCGCGACATGTCACATCCCGGAAAAAAACTGGGCCGATGGCCGCAAGTTGGGCGCATCCATCGGCGAAGTGGATCGTAATACACCGAGTGTGCTGAACGTGCGCTACCAGCGCTGGTTCGGCTGGGATGGCGCCAACGACAATTTGTGGTCACAGAGCGTGCGCCCGATGCTCGATCCGAAAGAGATGGGCGCGAGCGAAAGTCATGTCGCGGCGCTGGTGCGCAATGACGCCGATCTCGCCTGCCGTTACCGCAAGGTGTTTGGTCACGACCCCAAGGCCGATGACGAAGCGCTGATGACAGACATCGGCAAGGCGCTCGCGGCATTTCAGGAAACACGGGTCACGGGACGCACGCCGTTTGACGATTTTCGCGATGCAGTGATGCGCAATGATTGGAAGGCGGCTGCGAGCTATCCCGACAATGCAATGCGTGGCGCGCGGCTGTTCATGGGCAAGGGCAATTGCAGCCTGTGCCACTTCGGGCCGAATTTCACCAACGGTGAGTTTCACGAAATCGGCATTCCCATTGTCAAGAAATCGGGCGGCATCGACTGGGGCCGTTATCAGGGCATCAAGATGTTGCGCGCGAGCCGCTTTAATTTGCTCGGCGTGTATAACGATGACAAGTCCAAAGCCACCGGGCAATCGACGCGCCATGTCGATCTTGCGCCGCAAACCTTCGAGCAATTCAAGGCGCCGGGGCTGCGCAATGTCGCGCTGACCGCGCCCTACATGCATAATGGCCACCTCGCCACGCTGCGTGATGTGGTGAAACATTATTCCGAAATCGACGTGACGTTGTTGCATCAGGCGCACATCTACGCGGGGGATGTGATGCCCGAAGCGGTGCCGACCGACACCGTGTTGCAGCCGCTGAAGTTAAGTGAACAGGAAATCAGCGACCTGGTGGCGTTTCTCGAAAGCTTGAGCGAGCGCACGCCGGCTAAGTTTCAACGCCAAGGAATTAAAAATAAATGTTTATAAACATGGGGTTATGAATGGGTCTGCTTGATAATATTCAACAGCGTTTACGCCTGCCGGTACTGGCCGCGCCGATGTTCGTGGTGTCGGGGCCTGAACTGGTGATAGCGCAATGCAAGGCGGGTGTGATCGGATCTTTCCCGGCGCTCAACGCGCGTCCGCAGGAGGAACTCGACAAATGGCTGACGCGCATCGAAACCGAACTCGCGCAATACGCGCGCGACAATCCTTTAAAGAAAGTCGCGCCGTTCGCGGTGAACCTCATTTTGAACAAGGCCAACCAGCGGCTGGAGGCCGATCTTGAAGTGGTGCTGGCGCATAAAGTGCCGATCGTGATTACCTCGCTGTCCGCGCCGACGGCGCTGGCGCCGCGCGTGCATGCCTACGGCGGCGTGGTGTTTCACGACGTGATTAAAGTGCGCCACGCGGAAAAAGCATTGGAGGCCGGCGTCGATGGCTTGATCGCGGTATGCGGCGGCGCGGGCGGCCATGCAGGCACGCTGAATCCGTTCGCGCTGGTGAATGAATTACGGCGCATTCATTCCGGCCCGCTGGTGTTGTCGGGCGCGATCACCAATGGTTCCGCGATTTTGGCGGCGGAAGCGATGGGTTGCGATCTGGCGTACATCGGCACACGTTTTATCGCGACGAAAGAATCGCTGGCGATGGATGGCTACAAACAAATGATCGTGGATTCCAACTCAGGGGATATCGTTTACACGCCGCTGTTCTCGGGCGTACACGGCAGCTATCTCGCGGGCAGCATCCGCAATGCCGGGCTCGATCCCGACCATTTGCCAACCTATGAAGCGCCGGGCGAGTATCGCAATCGCGAAGCGCGCCCGAAAACGTGGAAAGAAATCTGGGGCGCGGGGCAGGGCGTGGGCAATATCGACGACGTGCCCGGCGTGGCCGAGTTGGTGGATCGGCTTGAAAAAGAATATTGGGAGGCGCGGCGCAAGTTGGGCGGCGCGTAATTACACACCTTCACCGCAAAGGCGCAAAGGCGCAAAGGAAACGCAAAGAAGAACAACGCTCTTTGCGGCAGCTCTTTGCGTCTTTGCGCCTTTGCGGTGAGTTTATTGACCTTACATCGGAGCATTACAAATCATGAGTGAAACCAAGCCCGTGCGCTGGGGCATCGTTGGATTAGGTTGGGCGGCCGCAGATTTTGTCGCGCCCGCCATGGTGAATAGCCCCGGTTCGGAAATTCTCGCCTGCCTGGGCAGTTCGCCCGAAAAAAGCAAGGTGTTTGCCGAACGCTTCAAGGTGGCGCGCGCGCACAGTGATCTGAACGCGATGTTGAATGACGCAGATGTCGATGCCGTGTATATCGCGCTGCCGAACGCCCTGCATCATCAGGCCGTGTTGGCGGGGGCAAGGGCCAAAAAGCACATGCTGTGCGAAAAGCCGTTTGCCATGCACACCGCAGAAGCGC
>CAMDDY010000610.1 GCA_945893125.1 Bordetella parapertussis | reverse complement strand
GGCGTCGATCTGGATGAAGCGTTGATCGAGCAAAGTGTCGCCAATGCGCAAACGGCGGGCGTCACCGATCGCGTGCAATTTCTCCGGCAGGATTTATTCAAGACGGATTTGTCGAAGGCGAGCGTCATCACGCTGTACTTGCTGCCCGGCGTGAACATGCGTTTGCGGCCCGCGCTGCTGGCGCTAAAGCCCGGCACGCGCATCGTGGCGCACGATTTTGAGTTGGGTGACTGGAAGCCGGACGTGAAAGTCACGATACGCAAGAACGTGATGTTGTGGATCGTGCCGGCGAATGTCGCCGGGCGCTGGCAGGTGCGGGTTAATTTCCCGGAAGGCGAGCGCGTGTTCGAGGTTGAAATCCGCCAGCAGTATCAGGAGATCGATGGTGTGGTGCGTATTGCCGATGCGATACCCGGCGGCTTGTGGCAGACCGCGTTGCGCGGCGACAAAGTGCGGTTCGCCATCGTGGATAACGTGGCGCGCGAGCTCGAGGCGACGATGTACTTCGAAGGCGTCGCGCGCGACGGCGTGATGGAAGGCGAATTGCGCAGGGGCGTGGGCGCCGCGCAATCCCGCTATCCGTGGCGGGCGATCCGCATCCCCAAATAAGGCGCGGCGACATGCGATTCATGCGATTCATGCGATTTTTACAATACCTACGATGGCTGGGCGCGGTGGGGCTGCTGGGGTTCGTGCCGACGCAGGTCCAGGCGCAGGCGCATGCACTTGATGTGCCCTATGTGACCACCCCGCAGGTGGTGGTGGACGCCATGCTGAAAATTGCCAATGTCGGAGCGAACGATTTCCTGATTGATCTGGGTTCGGGCGACGGGCGTATTGTGATTAACGCCGCCAAAAAATTCGGCACGCGCGGATTCGGTGTTGATCTGGACGACAACCTGGTGCGTATCGCTCGGCGTAATGCCGAAAGCGAGGGGGTAAAAGATCGCGCGGAGTTTTTCACGCGCAACCTGTTCGATACCGATCTTGGCAAGGCAAGCGTGATTTCGATGTATTTGTTCAACTCCGTGAATCTGCGTCTGCGGCCTTCGCTGTTTAAATTGAAGCCCGGCACGCGGCTGGTGTCGCACGATTTTGACATGGCGAAATGGACGCCGGATGCAAAACTCACCATTGATGTGCCGGGCAAATCCTACGGACCGCCGCAAAGCGACATTTTTCTGTGGGTGGTGCCGGCGGATTTTTCGGGTAGCTGGACGTGGCGCATGCCTATTGAAGGCGCGAGCCACGCATACGACGTTGCGTTCGAGCAGACATTTCAGATGGCCGAGGGCAAAGGCCGGGTGGCGGCGCGGCCGGCGCCGGTGGGCGAGGTAAGCATACGCGGTGATACGATACGCTTTGTGATGGGCGCGACCATCGACGGCAAGACCACGTGGCGTGATTTCAGAGGGCGCATATCCGGCGACGAAATCATCGGCAACGTGGTGACGGTGGTGCAGGGCGACGCGGTGAACAAGTCCCAGGAGCCGGCGCCGTGGCGCGCGACCCGCACCGCACGCGGCAAAATGATTATCGATGTATCTATCGACCCGATGGACCAGCCTAAATTAGCGGCAAGAGTTTGAACAGGTTTTTGACCAAGGAGCGGCAATGAGAGCAGCAATGAAATTACTCAAGCAGATGGGGATGTTGGCGGGCGCGGCGGCATTGATGGCGGCGCAGCCGTCGTGGGCGCAAACCGGCGTGGGTGACGTGGTTTACGTGCCGACACCGCAAATCGTGGTGGACGAAATGCTGTTGATGGCGAAGATAAACAAGGCTGATTACCTGATTGATCTGGGTTCCGGCGACGGACGCTTTGTGATTACCGCCGCCAGGAAGCACGGCGCCAGGGCGCTGGGTGTCGATCTCGATACCTTTTTGCTGAAAGTCGCCAATGAAAACGCGCGCAAGGAAAACGTCAGCGACCGCGTCACATTCCGCGAACAAAACCTGTTCGAGACCGATATCTCCGCTGCGACGGTAGTGTCCACCTATCTGCTGCCGGAAATGAATCTCAAGCTGCGTTCGAAGATCATGCGCTTAAAGCCGGGAACGCGCGTGGTGGCGCACGATTACAACATGGGTGACTGGTATCCCGATGAGCAAAAAACGCTGATCGTCCCCGAGAAGAAAGTGGGCAACCCGGGCATCAGCTACATTTATCACTGGGTGGTGCCGGCGCTGGTCGCGGGCAAATGGCAATCGACGATCAACGTCGGCGGCAAGGATGTGCCGTACGAATTCGACATGGAACAGTTTTTCCAGAATATCGACGGCAACGCGCGCGCGGGTGGCGTCAGCGGTGAAATGCGCGGCAAGATGACCGCAGAGCAGGTGAAATTCACGCTGACCGGCAAGGGTAGCCAGAAGATCGAACGCCATGAATTTCTGGGCCAGCTTGCCGGTGAAACCATTACCGGCACGGTGCGCATCGGCGACGGCGCGGCGGCGCGTCAGGCCACGTGGAGCGCCAAACGCATTCAACGCGGTGATCTTACGCGCGCACAAGACGAGCCGACCGGGAAATAACCATGGCCAATCCTTCCGTGGAGTCCGGCGCACAACCCAAGCCGTCGCTGTCCGTTTTCGATGCCTGCACCATGATCGTGGGTTTGATAGTCGGCGCGGGCGTGTTCGGCACGCCGGCGATCGTGGCCGGCGCGATGGGCGACGAAACCCTGATTATCGCCGTGTGGGTGGCGGGCGGCGTGTTTTCTATCATCGGCGCCTTGTGCTACGCCGAGTTGGCGACGGCTTTTCCGTCGGCGGGCGGCGAGTATCACTTTATTCAGCGTGCTTACGGGCGCTCGCTGGCGTTCCTCTACGGCTGGGCGCGCATGACGGTGATCGTCGCCGGATCGATCGCGGTATTCGCGTATCTCTTTGGTGATTACATTTCCCGGGTGGTGAATCTCGGCGAATATTCTTCGGCGATCTGGGCCGCGCTGATTGTGATCTTGCTGACCGCGGTGAACTATCGCGGTATACAGGAAGGCAAGGTTACGCAAAATATCTTCACCGTGCTGGAGGTAAGTGGCCTGCTGCTGATTATTGTCGCGGGGTTG
>CAMDDY010000609.1 GCA_945893125.1 Bordetella parapertussis | reverse complement strand
AGATCAAATTCCGCACTGGCCGCCACGCATTCCGGCTCGTCCGGGTCATCACTCATCTCGGCGTCCAGCATCGCCTCCGGCACCAGCCGTAACGTGCTATCGAGCGCCAAATCGTAATCCAGCAACTGCAAACAACGCTGGCATTGCAATGGGAGCCGTCCGGACACCTTCAATCGCAGCACCGGCCGCTCACTTGCGTCCGAACCGCCACTGACAATATAACTCAGCGTATTGCCTGAACCATTATCATCATCAACTGCGTGCCCGGCGAGCGTAAACAGACCATCGCGCAGCCGGTCCATCCCCGCCACCGGCAGCATGCCGCGCACGGTTTTCTTTTCAAGAGAAAATTTCAGGCTATCGATCAACATCGCCCGCGACCTTTGCCTAACGATTAAAGCATCTGTGTATGTACCGCTGACCCATTCACGCATAACCAAGCCGCCAGCCGCCACGCACGTAAACATGAAATAATACTTTTTTTCGCCGCTCTTGTCAAAGTCTATAAACAGAAAAACGATAAGAAGCAACGACTTAGCCCGCACAAACGCCATCCGGAATCGCCAACTCGCCCAATTATGACCACTCGTCCGCTGATACTCGCATCGTCTTCCCGATACCGGCACGCATTGCTGGAGCGGTTGCACCTGACGTTCACCACCTGCGCGCCGAACGTGGATGAAGCGGCCCTGCCGAATGAACGTCCCGGCGCCACCGCGCTGCGCCTGGCCGTGGCAAAAGCACGCGCGGTCGCGGCCTCAAACGACACGGCGCTGATCATCGGCTCGGATCAGGTGGCTGACCTGAACGGCGAGCCGCTCGGCAAACCGGGCGACCACCCGCGCGCGGTATTACAGTTGCGCGCGATGCGCGGCCAGTCCGTGGTTTTTCACACCGCGCTGTGTTTGTTCGATGCCGCGTCAGGCCGCTATCAGCTTGAAAACGTTTCGTCCACCGTGCGCTTTCGCGACCTCAGCGACGCCCAGATCGAAAACTATCTGCGGCGCGAACAGCCCTACGATTGCGCCGGCAGCGCCAAAATCGAAGCACTGGGTGTTGCGCTCGTACACCACATCGACAGCGGCGATCCGACGGCGTTGATCGGACTGCCGCTGATGGCATTGGTCACCATGCTCAAGCGCGAGCAAGTGGACGTTATTTAGCCTCAGCGGATATTGAATACACCCGCCCCACCCAAGCGCACCAGCGACTCTGCCGTTGCCGCGCCAAAACGTTTGGCAAAACGCTCCGCCACGTTTTCGCGCGGCGTAAAGTCAATGATCTCTTCGGCTTTGATCACATCACGCGCCACCTGCTCCATACTGCCGATGGCGTCGGCCAAACCCAGTTCGATACTTTTCGCGCCCACCCACACCAGCCCGGAAAACATATCGGGCGTTTCTTTCAGCCGCTTGCCGCGTCCCTTGCGCACCACATCGATAAACTGCTCATGAATTTCGCCGAGCATTTTTTGCGCGAATTCTTTCTGCGTGTCGCTTAACGGCGAAAACGGATCGAGAAAACCCTTGTTCTCGCCCGCCGACAGCAAGCGGCGTTCCACCCCGAGCTTTTCCATCGTGCCGGTAAATCCAAAGCCGTTCATCAACACGCCGATGGAGCCGATCATGCTGGCCTTGTTAACGTAAATCTTGTCGGCCGCCACCGCCACGTAATAGCCGCCGGAGGCGCACACGTCTTCCACCACCGCATACAGCGGAATCTCCGGGTACTTGGCGCGCAGACGTTTGATTTCGTCATTGATGTAGCCCGACTGCACCGGGCTGCCGCCGGGGCTGTTGATGCGCAGTATAACCCCTTGCGTGCGCTTGTCCTTGAATGCCTCGGAAAGCCCCTGCATCACCGCATCGGCGCTGGCGGGCGTGCCCGGCGCGATGACACCATTGATTTCAACCAGCGCGGTGTGTTTGTCGCGCGAGCCCTCTTTCTTTCCCATCCAGCCCATTGCGATGATCAACACGATAAACAAATAGGCAAAAATCAGCAACTTGAAAAAGATGCCCCAGCGCCGCGCGCGGCGTTGTTCGGTTACCGCGGCCAGCGCCAGTTTTTCGAGAACGGCGCGTTCCCATCCGCTGGTGTTATTTTCAGACATGGTTAGTTTCCTTCAGAAGTAATACCTGTCCGTCGCGTTCTTCGACGGGCACGGGTTGGAGCCGTTTGCCGGGACAGGGTCCCTGCACGCACAAGCCGCTTTCCGGCAGATACATGGCGCCGTGGGTGGCACAGATCAAGTATAGCTTGGAATAGTCAAAAAAATCGCCGTCGGTCCAATCCAGCTCCACCGGCACATGCGCACAGCGATTGATGTAGGCGTAAACCCTGCCGCGAAAGCGCACGGCGAACGCGGGCGCATCGCCGCCGGCGTCCGGCATCCTGAAACGCACACCCTTGCCGCCGTCCCGCAACGCATCACTTGCGCAGATTATGCGTGCGTCGTCAGCCATTGCGCCAGCTCGGTGAAGTTATCAAGGCAGGCCACCGGATCGTGCTTGAGCAAATTTTCGCGTGGATGCGCCCCGTAAGCCACCCCCACGCGTGCCACCTCCGCCGCCACCGCCATCTCCATGTCGTGCGAGGTGTCACCGATCATCAGCGCGCGCTCACGCGTGACGTTGAGTTCATCCAGCAGCCACAGCAGCATGCCGGGATGCGGCTTGGTGAAGCCTTCATCGCCGCAGCGCGTGGCGTGAAAAACCTGCTTCAGCCCGGTGGCGTCGAGCGCCCGATCCAGACCGCGGCGGCTTTTGCCGGTGGCGACGGCCAGCATAAAACCGGCGTCGCCGAGCGCGCTCAGCATTTGCGCTGCGCCATTGAACAAAGTGGTGTCGCTGTCCTGCCGCTGAAAATGAAGGCGGTAACGCTCCAGCAGCGCCGGATAGCCCACCGGCGGCAAATCCGGTAACAGATATTTCAGCGCGTCCGTCAGCCCCAGCCCGATTACATAGCGCGCGCGTTCTTCGCTCGGCACAGGCAGGTCCAGATCGGCGCAAGCCTGACGTAGCGAAGTGGTAATTGCGGCCGCCGAATCCATCAAGGTGCCGTCCCAATCGAACACCA
>CAMDDY010000608.1 GCA_945893125.1 Bordetella parapertussis | reverse complement strand
TTCCCGCCTGCGCGGGAACGACAGTATTGGTTTTTCTTGCCGACGTGATCAAGCTCGTTCGCACAAAACTTCCCCCTTAAATCTTCGGCATCTTCGCGTCATCCGCGACCTTCGCCCATTTCACCAGATCGACCTTGATCATCTCGCGGATTTCGGCAATCGAGCGTATTTCCACCTCGGCGCCTTCCGCGGCCATGCGCTTGACGGTCTCCGGCAGCTTCAGTATGGCGGCGACTTCGGTATTGAGCTTGGTGAGCACCGCCATCGGCGTGCCGCTGGCCGACGCCCATCCCCACCAGATGGAGGCGTCATAACTCGGCAGGCCGGCTTCGATCATCGTCGGCAGCTCAGGCATGACGGCCAAACGCTTGGGCGCGCTGATCGCCAGCGCCTTGATCTTGCCGGTGCGCAGATGCGGCGCCGCCGTGACGATGGTGGGCGCCGCCATGTGCACATGTCCGCCCATCACGTCGATCAACGCCGGGCCGCCACCCTTGTAGAGCGCGATGGTCGCTTCAAATCCCGCGTGACTACGAAACATGGCGGAAACAAAGTGGTTAAACCCGCCCGCCGAAGCGATGGTGACGTAATTGGGCTTGGATTTGGCCACCGCAATCAATTCCTTGAGCGAGTTGACCACCAGCGACGGCCCGGTCACGATCATGACCGGGCCGCGCCCCAGTACCGCGGCGAAATCGAAATCCTTGATCGGATCATAAGGCAGCTTTTTCATCATGGCCGGATTCATGGTGAACGCCGTCGATGCCATCAGCAGCGTATAGCCGTCGGGCGCGGCGCGCGCCACGAGTTCGCTGCCGATGATGCCCTCGGCGCCGGGCCGGTTATCCACCACCACCTGCTTTTGCAAGCGCTCGGCCAACTGCCCGCCGATGTAACGCGCCATGATGTCATTGCTGCCACCGGGCGCCTGCGGCACTATGAGTCGTATGGGTTTGCTGGGGTAGTTGGCATCCGCGGCGCGCTGCGCCACCGCAATACCGGATTCGGACGCGCATACCGCAACGACCATGACCGCAATACCTGTTTTCATACTCTCCTCCAATTTTTATACCCGATGGAACGCCTGTGCAGTATGCCGCCAAACGCCCGCTCCTGACAAATAGGCGTGCAACCGGGCAGGAGGTTATGATTATGCGTTGCGAGGGGCGCTCGCCCCGCGACTTTTCGGAGACACTGGCATGGCTTACGATTTACTCATCAAAAACGGCACGGTGATAGACGGCAACGGCACGCCGCGATTTCAGGCCGACGTGGCGTCGCACAACGGCAAGATCGTGGCCATCGGCAAGGTTGAGGGCGCCGCCACGAATACCATAGACGCCGCCGGCAAAATCGTCTGCCCCGGCTTCGTTGATCCGCACACGCATTACGACGCGCAGATCACCTGGGATCAACTGCTGTCGAGTTCCAGCGAACACGGCATCACCACCGTGATGATGGGCAATTGCGGCGTCGGTATCGCGCCGTGCCGGCCCGCCGCGCGCACCCTGCTCGCCGAAGATTTGGTCACGGTCGAAGGCATCGATAGCGAGGTACTCGCCGAAGGCATCCGCTGGGAGTGGGAAACCTTTCCGCAGTTCATGGATGCCGCCGCCACGCGTGGTACCGCCATCAATCTGGGGTTCATCGCACCGCTGTCGCCGTTTCGCACCTACGTGCTCGGCCCCGAAGCCAATGAACGCGCGGCCACCGTGGAAGAAACGCAAACCATCGCCGGCCTGCTGCGCGATGCCATGCAAGCCGGCGCGTGGGGATTTTCCACCACTGCCAGCCGACAACATATCGGCCACGGCGGAAAACCGCTGTCGGCACGGCTGGCGAGCCGCGATGAACTCACCGCGTATTGCGGCGTGCTTAAATCGCTAAAGCGCGGCGTGATCGAAATGGCCCTGACCAAACGTTATTCCGAACTGGCGCCAGATGAAGAGGAATTTCTTACCTTCATGCTCGACGCCAGCGAACGGCCCATCACCTGGCTGTCGGTGCACAATCTCGTCGAAAAACCCAACGCCATCGCGGACATCTTGAAGCGCGTGGCGCCGTTGATTGCGCGCGGCGCGATTCCGCAGATCCTCACGCGCCCCCTGGTCTACGACTTCAATCTGCGGCGGCCATTCATGTTCACTGAAATGACATCGGCCAAGGACGTGTTCGATGCCTCGTTTGAAACGCAGATGGCGATTTACGCCGACCCCGCTTTCCGAAAGGCGTTCAAGGATGAATTAAAACTCGGCCGCAAGTGGGCTGGCCTGGCACAAAACATCACCATCGTCGCCGTCGAAAATCCCGCGTTAAAACAATATGAAGGCATGACCATCGGCGAAGTCGCCAAGGCGCAGGGCAAAGACCCCGACGACGTGTTTTTCGACATCGCGGTGGAAGACCAGTTGCAGGTGAAATACGTCGTGCCGCGCGCCAACACCGACAAGGCGGCGCTGGCGAACGTTCTGCGTGATTCACGCACGCTCATCGGCTTGTCCGACGCCGGCGCGCATCTTGATATGTTATGCGAGTCGGGCTACACCACCTATCTGCTGGGCCATTGGGTGCGTGAGGAAAAGGCACTCAGTCTGGAGCGCGCAATTCAGCGCATCACCTCGGAGCCTGCGGATTTTTTCGGCATCAAGGGCCGTGGCCGTCTGCAAACCGGCGCCGCTGCCGACATCGTGGTGTTCGATGAAAACACCATCAACTCGCCGCAGCGGCCCACACCTGTGAAAGATTTACCGGCGGGCGGCATGCGCCTGTATGCCAAGGCTCAGGGCATATCGCAGGTGGTGGTGAACGGGAAAGTTCTGTATCAGAACGGCAAACACACCGGGGCGGTTCCCGGAAAAATATTGCGTTCGTGTTGAACAGGCTTTATTTTCAAACAGTTACTGCAAGGAAATCGAAAGGAGAATCGGATGAACAAGTTAATAGCGATCATGTTTGCCGTGGCGAATTTCCTCGTCCCTCCATTGGTCTGCGCTCAGGGAAAAGTTCGATTTCCGGCGCTGGATGCCGCGCAGCTTTCGCCTGAACAGAAGCAGTGGGCAGACATGATTGCGGCGCCACCACGCAATGCA
>CAMDDY010000607.1 GCA_945893125.1 Bordetella parapertussis | reverse complement strand
GCCAACGGCTTTTCGTGGCAGCAGTTACGTTTGGCATTCGAGAAATGCGGCTTGCCCCCACCTCAAATTGCAGTGGAGTCCGACTCGCGAGCGGTGAGGCTACACGCGATGGTTGCCGCAGGTTTGTTGCACTTCAGTTCGCGGCCAGTTGTAAAACAGGATGCGCGGCTATTCAGAATCACGGAACTGCGCGTCAAAGAAATGTCATGGAATCGCCGCACCGATATTAGCTATCGCAAGGACGCTTACCTATCGCCAGCAACCCAGCGGTTCATCGAAATACTGAAAGCGGTAGCGAAGGAAATCGCGGCTAAATAGATAAGGCGAATCGCGAATACCCGATGAATATTGCGAACGTTCGCCAATCGGTTCAGACTTCCCGCATGAGAATCGAACCGTAATGGATGGGCCATGCCAGCTTCGCATCGACATAATTTCGTGATCGCCGTATTGACGGGTTTAGCGTTTGCCGCAGCGCCCACTCTTGCGCAGCCCCAGCAGAAATTCCCCGCCAAGCCCGTGCGCATCGTCGCCTCGACCACCGCCGGCAGCCAGCCCGATGGTCTCGCGCGTTTTATCGCGCAGAAGTTGAGCGAGACGTGGGGTGTGCCGGTGGTGGTGGACAACCGGCCCGGCGGCGGCGGCACGCTCGCCGCGAGCCCGGTCGCCAAGGCCGCGCCGGACGGCCACACGCTGCTCTACGCGCTGCCCAATTTTGTCATCAGCACGGCGATGCAGCCGAGCCTGCCCTTTGATCCGCTCAAGGATTTCGCCGGCGTCGTGCAAATCGGCGTCAGCACGAATATTCTCGTTGCAACGCCCGCGCTGGGCGTGAAATCGCTCAAGGATTTTGTCGCGCTGGCGCACGCGCAGCCCGGCAAGCTGATACTTTCCACCAGCGCGGCGGGCAGCGCGTCGCATTTAAGCGGCCTGAAATTTAATCTCACCGCCGGCATCAAGGCGGTGCAGGTGGCCTACAAGGGCGGGCCGGATTCGATGATCGAGGTGTTGGGCGGACGCGCCCACTATCACACCGGCACGCTCGGCGTGACGCTGCCCTTTATCAAGGAAGGCAAGCTCGTAGCGCTGGCAGTGATTACACCACAACGCACGCCGGTGCTGCCCGACGTGCCCACGCTGGGCGAAACCTACGCCGAGTTCAAGCGGCCCGAAACCTCGCACGGCCTGCTCGTGCCGGCGGGCACGCCGCGCCCGCTGGTGAATCAGATCGCGAAAGAAGTCATGCGCATCATCGACCTGCCTGAAATGAAAGAGCGCATGCAAACCATCGGCTTTGGCGCGGCGCCCGCCGGCCCCGACGAATACACCAGGATACTGCGCGGGCAGCACGAAGCGATGGCGAAGCTGGTGCGCGATGCGGGGTTGCGGTCGAAGTAACGGAGACAACATGGATGTAGCCGTAGGATGGGTGAAACCCATCGCAAACACAGTCCGATTTCCTACTGCTGGCGTGGCGCTGCTGTCGATATTACAGATGGGGCAATTGTCGGAGCGCAGACTTGCTTTGTGATGGGTTTCACCCATCCTACGGTTGCTGGTCATCCTTCGCGGCGTAGGCGAAAATAAGCGGCATCTGCTTCACGCCCTCGCCCCACTTCGGAGACTCCATGAATTTAGAGCAGGCATTTACCGGCATCAAAGTGCTGGCCGTCGCACGCGTGGTCGCCGCGCCCTTCGCCGCGTATCAACTGGCGATGCACGGCGCGGATGTGATCCGCATTGAACATCCTGAAAGCGGGGACTCCGCGCGCACCTCGGGCTATCCGCCGACGCCATTTCAGGACGCCAAAATGGGGCACAACTTCGTCGCCTACAACGCCAACACGCGCTCGGTGTCGCTCTACATCAACACGCCGGCGGGGCAGGAAGTGTTTCGCCGCCTGGCGAAAGACGCCGACGTGGTGATCGAGAATCTGAAGGGCGGCACCATGGCGCGCTACGGCATCGGCTACGAGGACCTGAAGAAAATCAATCCGGGGATTATTTTTTGTTCGGTGACCGGCTACGGGCAAACCGGACCGAAAAAAAGCGATGCCGCCATCGACGGCGTGGTGCAGGCGGTGAGCGGCATGATGAGCATCACCGGCACGCCGGAGTCCGGGCCGTTGAAAACCGGCTCCACCATCGTCGATTACACCACCGGCTACGCCGCCGCGCTCGCCATCGTCACCGCGCTCTATCAACGCAGCCGCACCGGCGTGGGTCAGGCCATCGATGTGGCAATGCTCGAAACCGCGATCACCATGATGGGCGGCGAAGTGCAGCGCGCCCTCAACGACAACGAAACCCCGCCGCTGGTGGGCAACGCATCGGGCAAGGGCGGCTACGTCAGCGACACCTACCGCTGCAAGGAAGGCCATCTCGCCATCGCCGCCGGCGCGCCCAACCGCCGCGAAAAACTCTGGCAGGCGATGGACGCCACCGATATTCCGCAAGACCCGCGTTTTTGCGACGACACTGTTGTCGCCAAAAACCTCAAAGCGCTGAATGAAGAAATCACGCGCCGACTGTCCACCAAGACCGCGGCGGAGTGGGAGATTGTTTTGAACAAAGCGGGCATCGCGGCGATGGAAGTGCTACCGCTCGCGCGCGCCGTGCATCATCCGCAGTTGGCGCATCGGAACTTTTTCCACCGGTTTGAGGATACGGGTGATACTGGTTTGCCGCCGTTTTCGGTGCCTACCGCGCCTTATCGATTGTCGGCGAGTCCGGCTACGATCCATGCGCTGCCACCGCGGTTGGGGGAGCACACGGATGCGGTGTTGGCGGAGTGCGGATATACCAAGGATGAGATTGCGAAGTTACATGCCGACAAAATCGTGTAGGTCGGAACGCGCAGCGGTTCCGGCAGACGGTGGTGGCATATACCAATATGTGTCGGAACCGCTGCGCGTTCCGACCTACTTATATTCAGTGTAGAAAACAGCCTTTTATTTCACCGCGTCTGAACGCTGTTGGGATCATTGAATCACTATTGGCGAAACTTTTCTTTTGGGGACGACCATGACTGCCATACTGCGTTTAGCAACCACCTTCACACTTGCCATATCGGCCTTGTATGCCTTCGCGACTCCC
>CAMDDY010000606.1 GCA_945893125.1 Bordetella parapertussis | reverse complement strand
ACCACCAGCGCGCGGCGCGACGGCGATCACTACATCATCAACGGCGCCAAGCGCTACATCACCAACGCGCCGGAAGCCGGCCTGTTTACGCTGATGGCGCGCACGGATGCTGAATCGAAGGACGCGCACGGCGTGTCGGCATTCATCGTCGAACGCAATCTGCCGGGGCTGGCGGTCGGCAAGCCTGACCGCAAGATGGGCCAGCGCGGCTCGCACACCGCGGATGTCATCTTCGACAATGTCCGCGTGCCGGCGGCCAACATCATCGGCGGCAAGGAAGGCGAGGGGTTCAAAACCGCGATGAAAGTCCTCGACAAAGCGCGCCTGAATATTGCCGCGGTATGTGTCGGAGCGGCCGGCCGCATGCTGGAAGAAGCGCTCACCTACGCGCTTCAACGCAAGCAATTCGGCCAGCCGGTGGCGGAATTTCAGCTGGTGCAGGCGATGCTGGCCGATTGCCAGACCGAGATTTTCGCGGCGCGCAGCATGACGCTTGAATCGGCGCGCAAACGCGACAATGGCGAGAACGTGACGATGGAAGCGTCATGCTGCAAATACTTCGCGTCCGAAATGTGCGGCAGGGTGGCTGATCGCGCGGTGCAGATTCATGGCGGCGCCGGTTACATGGCCGATTCGCCCATCGAGCGCTTTTACCGCGACGTGAGGCTCTTCCGGCTCTATGAAGGCACCAGCCAGATACAGCAGTTGGTCATCGCGCGCAGTTTGATCCGCAACGCCCGCCGCTAGACCGGCACACCCGCAAGGAGTTCACGTTGTCCTTTGATGATTTATTGCAGCAATTGCGCGAACGTACCGCCAAGGTGCTTGCGATGGGCGGCCCGGAAAAACTCGCGCGGCGCAAAGCTGAAGGTCATCTTAACGCGCGCGAGCGAATCGATTACCTGATTGACGCGGACAGTTTCATGGAGTCCGGCATGTTTGCGGTCGCCATGCGTCCAGAGGTGCGGCACAAGACTCCGGCCGACGGCAAGGTCGCGGGTTTTGCGCGGATCGGCGGCCGCGAGATCGGCCTGGTGTCGAACGACTTCACGGTGCTGGGCGCGTCGTCGTCCGTGATCAACATGAAGAAGATCAAGCACGTGAAACAGGCGGCGGCCAAGCGCGGACTGCCGCTTGTTCTCCTGGGCGAGTCGAGCGGCGCGCGCATGCCCGACCGCATGGGCTCCGCCGGACGCGCCATCATTGCGCAGGATCCCACCGAGTACCAGCGCCTGCGAGAAACGCCGTGGGTATCGGCGCTGCTGGGCGCGTGTTACGGGTCATCGACCTGGTACTCGGCAATGTCGGACTTCGTCGTCATGCGCAAAGGCGCGATCATGGCGATCGCGAGCCCGGGCGTCACCTCGATCGCGATCAACAAGCCGATCGGCGCCGAAGAACTCGGCGGCTGGAAATTGCTGACCGGCGTGTCGGGCCTTGCCGATCTCGCGGTGGACACCGATGAGCAGGCGCTCGATGCGATCAAACGTTTTCTTTCGTATTTGCCCAGTCATCGCAATGAGCCGCCGCCAGAGTATCCGGTTCCGGCCGGTTCCGATGAGGCGTGTCGCAAGATGCTTGATATCGTGCCCGAGTCGCGCAACAAGGTGTACGACGTGCGCCACGTGATCAAGGCCATCGCCGACACGGATTCGACGTTTGAGCTGAAAGAGCGGTTTGGCAAGTCCATTGCCACGGTGCTCGCGCGGCTGGACGGCAAGACGGTCGGGTTTATCGCCAACAATCCGCTGTTCAAGGGCGGCGCGCTCGACGCCGATGCCTGCCAGAAAATAATCAGCTTCATGGTGCTGTGTGATTCGTTCAACGTGCCGCTGGTGTATCTGGTCGACGTGCCCGGATTCCTGATCGGCGTCGAAGGCGAAATGCGCGGCATGCCCGGCAAGGTGATCAACTGGATGAACGCGATGAGCCAGGTCACGGTACCCAAAATTACCGTGATCATGCGCAAAAGCTACGGCCAGGCCTACATCAACATGGCGGGCGGCAAGGGCGCGGATGAAGTCGCGTTGTGGCCGACCGCGGATCTCGGCTTCATGGATCCGGCCGTGAGCGTCAACGTGTTGCACGGCATCAAGCAGGAAGACGACCCTGAACGCTTCGAGGAGCTGATCGCGGAAGTCCGGCGCGACACCTCGGCGTGGACGCTCGCGGAACTCTATGAGGCGCAGACCGTGATCGATCCCCGCGAGACGCGCACCTACCTGATTCGCACGCTTGAAGTGCATCGCTTGCGTTTGAAAAACGGCGTTGGCGAACATCGGCTGTGCAATTGGCCGACGAGCTACTGAAAGGAGCAAGGCGTGTCCCGCGAACCAGCCGCAGTACTAATGATGTTAGTGCTAACCCTCGCGTTGGAGGCTGTGGCACAAAGCTACCCGCTCAAACCGATCCGCTTTGTCGTCCCGTATGTGCCGGGCGGCAACACCGATATCCTGTCTCGCCTGATTGGCAATAAACTGAGCGAGGCGTGGGGTCAGCAAGTCATCATCGATAACCGGCCTGGCGCAGCCGGTACGGTCGGCGCCGAACTCGTTGCGCGCGCGCCGGCTGATGGCTATACCATTATCATGGGCTCGTTCGGCAACATCATCGTCGCCAACAGTCTTTACAAGAACCTCAAATACGATCCGATGAAGGATTTCGCGCCAGTGGCGCTCGTCTCATTGCCGCCGGGTGTGCTGGTCGGGCATCCCGCGGTGCCGGCGCAAAATGTCAGAGAACTCGTCGCCTACGCGAAAACGAACCCGGGCAAACTCAACTATGGTTCGCCCGGCGCCGGCGCATGGAATCATCTGTTTTTCGAGCTGTTCACTGCGAGCGCCGGCATTTCCATAGTTCACGTGCCCTACAAAGGCATCGCACCCGCGGTGGTCGACTTGCTGGGCGGGCAGGTGCAGCTCGCAATATCCGCGTTTCCGGCCGCGCTGCCGCACGTGCGAAGCGGCAAGCTGCGCGCACTGGCCGTGACCAGCGCCAGGCGCTCGGGTTTGATGACGGACGTACCGACAGTCGCGGAGTCCGGATTGCCGGGCTACGACGCGGCGGGCTGGTTCGGTGTGCTCGCACCGGCCGGCACGCCGCC
>CAMDDY010000605.1 GCA_945893125.1 Bordetella parapertussis | reverse complement strand
TATCTCCTCGCCCGATGCGCCCGCCTGCGTGGTCGGCCACAGCATGGGCGGCAACATCGCGTGCACCTATAGCGGCATACGCCCCGCGCGAGTGCGCAAGCTGATATCCCTTGAAGGATTCGGCACCGCGCGCAACCATCCCGACATGGCGCCCGAGCGCTATGAACGCTGGCTGGATGATTCAAAGAGTGCGCCGTCCTTCAGGCCCTATGCCTCGTTCGAGGCCGTCGCCGAACGGTTGCGCAAGAACAATCCGCATCTGACCGAAAATAAGGCGCGCTTCCTCGCGCAGCACTGGGCGCGCCGGGCGGATAACGGTGACGTGGTGTTGCGTTTTGATCCACGCCACAAGACCGTGAATCCGGTGATGAGTCAGTTAGACCAGTTGATCGCCTGCTGGCAGCGCGTCACCTGCCCGGTGCTGTGGGTGGTCACGAACGATACCGACACGCGCGGCTGGCGCAAGGATAGCGCCGCGCAACTGGCTGAGCGCAAGCGTGCATTCCGTGATTTTAACGAAACATTGCTCGAAGACAGCGGGCACATGATGCATCACGACCAGCCGGAAAGGCTGGCCGCGATCATCGAGGGTTTCTTGCTACGGAACTGAATACGGGGCTCTTCGACGCACCGCGGCGAAAACCCCGCAACCGGTGCAGCCTTACTCGACGAAAATATTGGGAAACGCGAACCCGCCGGTCAATAACATCACCACGGCCTTGCCGAGAAACGTCCCTTTTTCAGAGCCGGTCATTTCACCGAAGGACTTTCCAAGATAAGGTACGACGACTTCGTTGACTTGTGCGGCTTTTTGCGGATCTGCCATGTGAATCTCCAGATTAAGAGTTTGAGAGAGAATCACCACGCGCCGACATCGAACCAGCGTTCACTTCATTCGATGTCATTGGCGCAAGCCGCGCAACAATTCAGACCGCATTGTGAGGCAAAATACCTTACATGGGGCTTACATTTACAATATTTTTATCGCGCTTGCGCAGCGGCAATCCGCATGCAAATAGCGCCAACACCGTCGAGGATACGCGGAGACTGCCTCTGAATGCGATCCGGATCAATGTAGCCGAGGGGAAGGCCTCGAAAGGCCGCTATCGGCGCACGCCGCCACCTCGACACAAAATCCGTCTCACCACCGCTGGAACCGCCGCCGAGCACGATTTCCGGCCGGGCCGCCAATACCGCTTCAAGCGACACCGCCGGCGTCAGCACCGGCACGTCCGCGAACACATTTTTACCGCCACACAGACTGATGGCGTCGCTGATCAGGTGCGCGCCATTGACGGTGAGCAGCGGCTGATGCCAGATTTCGTAGAACACGCGCAGCGGTGTTTGCTTTGTCGATTGAACAGAATGACGCTCACGCAAACTTCGCAACCCGCGTTCAAATGCGCCGGCGGCACGTTCGCCGGCGGCAGCGTCGCCCGCCAGCACCGCCACGTCACGCAACAACCGCGAAATATCGGCAAGCCGTGACGGTTCGCTGACCCACACCGGGATACCCAATCGTTCCAGCCGCGCGATGTCGCCCGCCTGATTGCCGCTTTTCCATGCCAGCACCAGATCGGGCTTCAACGTCAGGATGCGTTCGATATCGACGCGCGCGCCGTCGCCCACGCGCGGCAAGGCTTTGGCTTCGGGCGGGTAATCGCTGAATTCGCTGGCCGCGATCAGCCGCGCCCCTACGCCGGCGGCAAAGGCAATTTCCGTGAGATGCGGTGATATTGAAATGATGCGCGTGGCGGGCGCCGCGAGCCGCAGCCGCTGGCCGCGATCATCATGAACGTCCGGTGACGCGGTATGTGCCGGCGTAATCAGGCAGCACCAGGTCAACGTCGCGACGCGCCACAACGCGCGCATGGTCAAACGACGCTCAGTCGCTGGACACAGCCATCAGTCGCTAGCTGCCGCCTTAAGCCGCCGCGCACGCACCCCTGCGGCAAGCCCGTCGAGCATGGCGCGGGTTTCGTCCCAACTGATGCAACCGTCAGTAATGCTGACACCATAGGCAAGTGAGGCGAGCGGCTTGCCCGCCACCAGATCCTGCCGGCCCGCCTTCAAATGGCTTTCCGCCATGATGCCGAAGATGCGTCCGTCACCCGCCTCGATCTGACGCGCCACGTCCTGCCCGACTTCGATTTGCTTCTCCGGCTTCTTGCTGCTGTTGCCGTGACTGAAATCGATCATGATGCGCGCGGCTATGCCCGCTTCGGCCAACCCCTTGCCGGCCGCATCGACATCCGCCGCGCTGTAGTTGGGCAACTTGCCGCCGCGCAATATCAGGTGACAGTCTTCGTTACCCGACGTGGCGACTATCGCAGAACGCCCTTCCTTGGTCACCGACAAAAAGTGATGCGGCGCCTGCGCGGCGCGGATGGCGTCGATGGCAATACGCACGCTGCCGTCGGTGCCGTTCTTGAAACCCACCGGGCACGACAGCCCCGACGCGAGTTCACGATGAATCTGCGATTCCGTGGTGCGCGCGCCGATGGCGCCCCACGCCACCAGATCGGCGATGTATTGTGGCGTAATCATGTCGAGAAACTCGCAACCCACCGGCAGGCCCGACGCGTTCACCTCCAGCAACAATTGGCGCGCCACGCGCAAGCCCTCGTTGATGTTGAAGCTGCCGTCGAGTTTGGGGTCGTTAATCAAACCTTTCCAGCCCACCGTGGTACGCGGCTTCTCGAAATACACGCGCATCACGATCAGCAGATCGGCGCTGGATTTATCCGCGTAATCCTTGAGCTTGCCCGCGTATTCCTTGGCGGCTTTGACATCATGGATGGAACACGGGCCGACAATCACCACCAGCCGGTCATCCGCGCCGTGAATAATGCGATGAATCGCCTGGCGCGTTTCGGCCACGGTTTTAGCGGCAGCGTCGGTGATGGCGAACTCCTTGAGCACCGCAGCGGGTGACACGAGTTCCTTGATTTCCTTTATACGTAAATCGTCAGTCTGGTACGGCATGATTTGCCTCAACTCACTGAAAAATCAAAGAGTTGGATTATAAACCAGCGTGGACATGATTGGTATGCTTGCGGCACAGCACGCAATGCAAACAGCCGGCATCGTCTCTCGACCGATGCGG
>CAMDDY010000604.1 GCA_945893125.1 Bordetella parapertussis | reverse complement strand
TGCCCATCGACGAGCGCATCTTGATCTGCGTATCCATGATCTTGAAAAGCGTGCCGTTCCCCCCCATGGTGTCCAGCGTAAACCGCTTGAGCGCAACGTGATCGCACCAGCCCGCCTTGACCTCAAAAGGCAGATGCGGGCCTTCCATGCCCGCCTGCGCCAGCAATGCCGCAAACACGCCGGCGCGCCCGGCCTGTCCGGTGGCCGCCGCCTTGAACATCGACTGGTGTCCTATCCTGACTTGCTTCAGGGAGACATTAGGCACCACCGCCATCGAAATGGCGTGCGATAACTGTTCCGGCGTGAGTCCCAGCAGCTTGGCCCCCGCCATCGCCGTGCTCAGGCAGCAAAAGTTGGAGATATCAAATCCCTGATTGTTAAAGACGTCGGAAAATCGAAGATATACCTCGTAGGCGAGGATCACGCCGGTAATAAAGTCGCGTCCGCCGGCCTGCGTGAGTTCGGCAACCGCGAGTACCGGCGTCACGGTGTCGCTGGCGTGCCCGTGAAAACTGCCGGGCCAGTGGTAGTTGTCATTGATCTCCGCATATCGTGAAGTGGTGGCGTTGACGAACGCCGCCATATCCGGCGTGGTCTTCATGCGAGTGCCTATGACCGTGGCACCATTTGGGTCGGGCATTTCGGCGGCAACGTTGCGTGCGATAAAACACGGTTCTCCGAAAAAGCCCGCCATCAATGCACCGAGCGTATCGATCACCCGCACCTTGGCGGTGTGTACCACGTCAGCCGGAATATCTTCGTATTTCAGACCGCACGCATAACTCGTCAAACGTTGCTGTATGCTGTCTACAGCCTTGTTTACATTATTTTTTCCTGATACGCTCATGATTATTCTCCTGTGTCAACGAACGCCATGGACGTGTCTCAAATCCCCCGCTTCAGTAGCTGCTTCCAGCGCTTGGGCAAAGCTACCCGGCGACTGGTGGGCGGTCCCTGGCGCTGGTTTGCCATGTAGCCGCGCGACTGGTTGCGATCCGGGTCTCCGGCAACGAGTATACCAATCATTTCCGGCTTGATTATGACGTTGATCAGCCGCTGCGGGTCGTCCGATTCGGCATATTCGGGTGGCAGTACACCATCCCGCACAAGCTGTTGCAGATTGAAAGTCGGCGTCGCGGTCATCCCCGCATAGTAAGCAGCCCGCTCCGCCGTCACCTTGATGTGCGTATGCAGGTAACGACGCACGTCGTCCTTGCTCCATTCGCGCGCGATGACATTCGCGATGTTGGGCGACACCACGATCACCGCGTTCCAGCGCCCCTGCTTGAATCCGGTATGCGACCAGTAAGTAAAGCTGTGGCCCATGACCTGAGCCCATTGCGCAGCATGATCCTCGGCCCGTGCGCCGGCACTGTAGGTCGGCGGAGTTATCACGACCACGCTCTGTACCGTGACCACATTTTCACCCGGCACAAACCCGCGGTCCTCGGCATACGTAGGCCAACCCAGACGACGCGCACTGTCCTCGTCCTCGGCCAGAGCCACCAGAAAAGTCTGGCCTATACTGCCCTTGTCGCCCGCACCCGGCGGTATGCGGTATCCGCAAATGTTGCGCAGAAACATGCGCATGAAGCGGCCTATGCTGGTATTGGCGCGCCGCCCCACGCGCATGACGCCCTGGCCGTAATTAAAATCCAGTTCCTTGATGATGGGGCCATTGACGATCACCAGCGGCTCCCACCCCGGCGTGGAGCCCGCGTCCTCGATTCGAAAGTCCGGATCGCACATGGCTTCGACCGCAGCAATCAATATCGGCATGTATTCAGGTTGGCACCCCGCCATCACACCGTTGACCGCGATACTGTGCAGGGTCGCGGCGCGCCCTTCGGGCGGGAGCACTCCCAAAACATCGTCGGGATTGCGATCGGTGAATTCAAGGAACGCATCCACGCGTGATTTCGTCGGCGGAACGACCGGCAGGCCGTCGGTCCACAGCTTGCCGTAAAAGTAATCCTGCACCTGATCGAACGTACCACTGAATACAATATCACCCTGCGCAGGTTCCGCATCCCCGGCGTCCAGTCCGGGAGCCGTGACCGTTAGCGCCTTCAGCAGGCCCGGCGCCAGTATCTCTTCAACTTTTCGTTTGAGCTCATCTTCGCTGTCCACCATCGGATGGCCCGGATATTCACCGACCGCAAGCGGCACACCCAGCCCCTTGATAAGCAGGTCCGCCTGCTTGAGAAAGCCGGTGGCGACGATGGAAGCCGTCGGTATGCCGAGTTTTTCGACCAGCGCTGCTGCCCGCAACACGGCGGGCGTGCAACTCCCTCAAGCGCCTATGCCGACGATCACCGCCTCGCAGCCGCGCTTGCGCAACTCGGCCGCCAGGCCTGCAACCACGTCGCGTTCACGCGGACCGTAGACGTTACCGAATTCCGTGTATTCAACAAATTTGCTTTTTGGAAATCGGGCTTTGATGTACTCGCGCACGAGTGGATAGATCAGTTCGCCGCGAAATATCACATCCCACAACTCGCATACGATTTTGCCATTGAGATCGGGGATGCGCGACGCCGCGGCGGCCGGTTTGGTCGCCTTGGGGCTGAGCGGCCACATCACCTCATATTGCGGCTCCCCGGCATTCGTCTGTTTTGAACTCATAATAGTTACTCCACACGCATGCCGGAATCCTTGACGACCTTGCTCCAGCGTGGCGTCTCGGCGGCAATGAATTTCCGGAATTCTTCAGGTGTACTGCCTATGGCCTGGCCACCGTCTTCAGCCAGATTCTTCACGACGTCGGAATGGCGCACCGCTTTGGCAAGTTCACTACTCAGCTTACTCAGGATAGCGGCCGGCGTGCGCGTGGGTGCAGTCCATCCAAACCAGCTGCTGATGCTGAACCCCGGCACACCCGATTCCGCAATAGTCGGCAATTCCGGCATCACCGAAGACCGCTCGGCACTGCTGATTGCCAGCGCTCGCAATTTCCCCGACCTGATATGCGGCAATGTTGACAGAACATTGACGAACCCCGCGTCGAGCCGGCCGGCCATGGTATCTATCATGATCTGCCCGCTGCCCTTGTACGGGATGATGGTGATTTTCATGTTTGCCGCGGAAGCAAAATATGCCGTGGCAACATGCGTAAATCCG
>CAMDDY010000603.1 GCA_945893125.1 Bordetella parapertussis | reverse complement strand
CGCCGGCAAAGGAATCGGCGGGATGAAACGGCAGGTTCTTGTAGAGGCCCGCCCCCACCGCATGGCTTAAGGTCATCATCAGCAGCGTGTAACCATCGGGCGTGGCTCTGGCGACGATATCGGCGCCGATATTGCCGCTGGCGCCCGGGCGGTTATCCACCACAAACTGCTGGCCAAAATAATCCGACAGTCTCGGCGCCAAGATCCGCGCCGCCACATCGATGCCGCCGCCCGGCGGATAACCCAACACCAGACGCACCGGACGTATCGGGTAAGTTTGGGCAACTGCCGCCACGCAGGTGAACAGGATCGCCGCCACCGTGAACAGGCGCAAGCGCATTCGGAACTGATTTCTCGTCATGTCGATTCCTGTCGTGGAAAAGTCGCTTGAGACCCGCCTGGTGGCAAATTCGGTTTTGCCAATGCTGCCCGTGGAAATTCTTATAAAACACCCCCCACCGCGTGTCAACGCGTGACTGTTTCGCGCAGCAATTCGATTCCGCGAGAAGCGCCTTTCCGCGCGCCTTTGCGTTTGTTTGACGCAGGCATGGAATCTATTGTCAAATGGGCCTTCAACTCTCCCCACTCGAAATCAAGCCATGCCTGCATCCGGCGCTACGGCAACGCTGTGCAAGTTTCTTGCGGAACGCCGCGCCGAAGACTTTCCAGCGGACGTGCAGCGCGCGGCGCGGCGCGGTCTGCTCGACTGGATCGGCTGTGCACTTGCGGGCAGCGACCATGCGTCGTTACAGCCTTTGCTTAAAGTATTGACGCGAATTTCCGGGCAGCCCGCCGCCACGGTATTCGGCAATCGCCAAAAGCTGGGCATCATGGAGGCCTCGACCGCCAATGGTTACATGGGCCACGTGCTCGACTTCGACGACACGCATCTGGGCGGCACCATCCTGCACACCAGCTCGCCGGTGCTGGCCGCGCTGCTGGCGTTGGCGGAATCACAAAAACTAAGCGGACGCGATTTCCTCACCGGCTATGTGTGCGGTTTTGAGGCGGGCATACGCTGCGGTCAAGCCGCGCCACGCCATCATCACGGCGGCTGGCATCTGACGGGAACGCTGGGCGCTCTGGCGGCGGGCGTGGCCACCGGCGTGGCGCTACACCTCGACCCACGACACCTGAATTACGCCTTGGGTATTGCCGCAACACAGGCTGCCGGCATGCAACAAAATCGCGGCACCATGTGTAAATACCTGCACGCCGGGAAAGCCGCATCGTCAGGGCTGCTGTCAGGCTTGCTCGCACAAGAGGGCTTCGACAGCGCATTGGATATTATTGAAGGAAAACAAGGGTTTAGCAAAATATACAGCGATGCTTCCGAGCCGGAACGGCTGGTTAGCGATTTGGGCATGCACTGGGAAATCACCCGCAACGGCTACAAGCCGTACGCCAGCGCGGCGGTATTGCACCCGATCGTGGATGCCATGCGCGAGATACATCTGGCCGCGCACGGATCAGGCGCCGCACCGACCGCCGCCACCGTAGACATCATCGAACTGAAACTTTCGCCTTATGCCATGTCTATCGCGGGCGTGCGCGCGCCGGCGTCGGGCATGCAATCGAAGTTCAGTGTGTTTCACACCGCCGCGGTAGCGTTACTGGATGCCGATGGCGGCGTGGCGCAGTATGAAGACGCGCGGGTGCGCGACCCGTCGGTGTTGGCGCTGCGCGAGAAAGTGAAAGTCAGTATCAGTGAAAACTTTCGCAAGGAACAATGCGCGGCTACCGTGGTCGTCGCCGGCAAACCTTTTCATTCGGCTATCGAACACGCCACCGGCACCGCCGCCAATCCGATGTCGGACGACAGGCTGACCGCCAAGTTTTACGCCAACGCGGAACGCATCGTTGGCCGTTCCAATGCCGGGCGCATTGCAGGCATGGTCAACGAACTTGAGTCCCTGCCCGACATGGCCGAACTCACGCGGCTTTGCGCCTGATGGAGAACCCCATGCTCGATGTTCACAGTCCCATCGGTATTGAAACCGTGCATCAAACCGGCATCGCGGCAAACCTCGGCACACTCGATGGAAAAACCATCGCCGAAAGCTGGAACGGTGATTTCAAAGGCGACGTGACGTTTCCGCTCATTCGCGAACTGTTGCAACAGCAATTTCCGCGACTGCGCATCGTGCCGTACACGGCGTTTGCGTATCGTCACGGCGCCGATGATCCTGCGGCGCAAAAAGCGCTCGCCAGAGACATCGCCCTGCAGGCACAGGCGCTGGGCTGCGATGCGCTTATTTCCGGCAACGGCGCTTGAGGCAACTGCACTCCGGCCGCGGTGCGGCCGGCGGTTGAAGCCGAAAAACTGGGTATACCCAGCGTCGTCATCACGAACTCTGGTTTTTCGGCGCTGGCGCGCGTGACCGCCAAGGCACAGGCCATCGACGACTTGCGCGTAGCCGAGTATCCAGGTTCTTTCGGCATCGATAACCTCGACCAACTGCGGCAACGCATCGCTGAATCACTGACGCCGCAGATCGTCGAACGCCTGTTATCGCACGCGATATCCGCGGCACAAAACCCTGCCACCGCCCTGTTGCGGCCAGACCGCGTCGTCTTTAGCGGCACCTATTGGGAGGTCAACCGGTATTTCGCGCAACAAGGCTGGACTGACGGCATGGCCATCGTGCCGCCGACCACGGAACGCGTCGAACAGTTTCTGAAATTCGTTGAAGGTGCGCCGGATGACGAGATCGCGATTCTGCCGCCCGCGCAGCGACGCGCCATTCCCTTGAACATCGCGGTCAACGCGATCATGGCCGGCTGCGAGCCGTGGCACATGCCCATACTCATGGCGGCAGTCAAGGCGCTGGCGGATCCCCGGTTCAATATCGGCAATATGGGCAGCACATCCGCGCTGCTGCCGTTTGTACTGCTCAATGGCCCCATCGTGAAGGAGTTGGGATTCGAGTCGCAGGCCCAGTTGATGTCGCGCGGCGCCAATCCGGTGATCGGGCGCGCGCTGGGCCTTATTTTCAAAAATATCGCGGGGTTTGTGGCGGGGCAGAACTACATGGGTACTTTCGGTTACCCGCTGGTCTTCGCCCTCGCGGAAGACGAAGACGGCAGCCCGTGGGAAAGCTTTGCGGTGGAACACGAGTTCGCCGCCGACG
>CAMDDY010000602.1 GCA_945893125.1 Bordetella parapertussis | reverse complement strand
ATCCGATTGAGCTACGGGCACTGTCATACACCAACGCCGGGCACGGAAAGGGGCGTAATATACGCTCCGCGATACCCCCGGTCAATGTAGAATGCGGGCCAGTGTTGGGTGGGGGCAGGCTGACAACGCGCTTGCAGCCCTCACCTATTTCTGATATTAAACCGTTTTTTAGAATGTATGAATGGCTTCCATGGCAACCGATACCAACAGCGCATCAACCGCATACAAGCCCAAGGGGAAAGAGGAGTACATGAATCCCCGGCAGCTCGCGCATTTCCGCAGCATTCTGGAGGAACAGAAGCGCGGACTGGGTCAGGATATTGACCGCACGGTGCATACGATGCAAGACGAGGCGACTATTTTTGCCGATCCTAATGACCGCGCCACGCAGGAATCCGACATGTCGCTGGAACTGCGCAACCGCGACCGCGAGCGCAAGCTGATCAAGAAAATAGACGAAACCATTGCGCTGATCGACAGCGGAGACTACGGTCACTGCGACAAATGCGGCGTGGAAATTGGCTTGAAACGGCTCGAAGCGCGTCCGACCGCCACGCTGTGTATTGACTGCAAAACGCTGGACGAACTGCGTGAAAAACAAGTTGCCAAATAAAATTTGGCAACTTGTTTTCAGTGAAGGCTAACTTTGCCGCAGGCAAAGTTATGCCGGAGCTAAAAGCAGGTCGCAAAGTAGTTCCGTGCATATGAAACAAAAAGGGCAGCCGAGGCTGCCCTTTTTGTTTGCTGCAAAAACGCTTTGGCGCTATGACACTTACGCGCTTTGGGTCGCTGCCTCGGCGGCCGCAGCCTTCATCGACAAACGTAGCCGGCCCTTCTCGTCGGCCTCAAGCACTTTGACACGCACGGCCTGACCTTCTTTCAGATGGTCCGCCACGGCATTCACACGCTCATTGGCGATTTGCGAAATGTGCAGCAAGCCGTCGCGGCCCGGCAGCACACTGACAATCGCGCCGAAATCCAGCAGCTTCAACACGGTGCCGTCGTAAATCTTGCCGACTTCGACATCCGCAGTGATTTCTTCGATGCGCTTCCTCGCCGCCTCGCCGCCTTCGGCCGAGACGCAGGCAATCGTTACCGAACCGTCGTCCTGAATGTCGATGGTGGTGCCGGTTTCTTCGGTCAGCGCGCGAATCACCGCGCCACCCTTGCCGATCACGTCGCGGATCTTGTCCGGCTTGATCTTGAAGGTGATCATGCGCGGCGCCCACTCCGACAGCACGGTGCGCGGCGTATCCATCGCGCTGCGCATTTTATCGAGGATATGCAGACGGCCTTCGCGCGCCTGCACCAGCGCGGCATGCATGATCTCCTTGGTGATGCCGGTGATCTTGATGTCCATTTGCAGCGCGGTAATGCCATTCGCGGTGCCGGCCACCTTGAAATCCATGTCGCCGAGGTGATCTTCGTCGCCCAGAATATCCGACAGCACGGCAAAGCGATTGCCTTCCTTGATCAGGCCCATCGCGATACCCGCGACGTGATCTTTCAACGGCACGCCGGCGTCCATCAACGCCAGACAGCCGCCGCACACCGAGGCCATCGAGCTGGAGCCGTTGGATTCGGTGATTTCCGACACCAGGCGAATCGAATACGCAAACTCATCCGCCTTCGGCAATACCGCCAGCAACGCGCGCTTGGCAAGACGACCATGGCCGATTTCGCGACGCTTGGGCGTACCCACGCGACCGGTTTCACCGGTAGCATAGGGAGGCATGTTGTAGTGAAGCATGAAGCGGTCTTTAATTTCACCCATCAGCGCGTCTATGCGCTGCTCGTCGCGGGCAGTGCCCAGCGTTGCAACCACCAGCGCCTGCGTTTCACCACGGGTGAACAGCGAGGAGCCGTGCGTGCGCGGCAACACGCTGTTGCGGATGGTGATCGGGCGCACGGTGCGCGTATCACGGCCATCGATACGCGGCTCGCCGTTCAGAATTTGCCCGCGCACAATTTTGGATTCGAGCGCGAAACAGATTTCGCCCACCACGTAGGCATTGTGGCCGCCTTCCGTACCCACACCCACTTCGGTATGCACACGTTTCCAGATGTCGTCGATGGCGGCGGAACGCGCCTGCTTTTCTTTCATCTGGAATGCGGCGTTCAAATCTTTATCGGCAATCGCCGTAATTCGCGCGATCAGCGCATCGTCCTTGGGCGCTGGCGCCCAGTCCCATAACGGCTTGCCGGCATCTTCAACCATTTCGTGAATGGTGTTGATAACAACCTGCATTTGCTCGTGGCCAAAAACCACGGCGCCGAGCATGATGTCCTCGGACAACACTTGCGCTTCGGATTCGACCATCAGCACGGCTTGCTGCGTGCCGGCGACCACCAGATCCAGTTGCGAGGTTTTGAGTTCGGTCTGCGTCGGGTTCAACACATAACCGCCGTTGATAAAGCCCACGCGCGCGGCGCCGATCGGGCCTTGAAACGGCACACCCGAAATCGCCATCGCCGCCGACGCGCCGATCATGGCGGGAATGTCGGAATCGATCTCGTTGTTCGACGACATCACCGTCGCGATGACCTGCACTTCGTTGTAAAAACCATCCGGGAACAGCGGACGCAACGGGCGATCAATCAAACGGCAGGTGAGAATTTCTTTTTCCGACGGACGCCCCTCGCGGCGAAAAAATCCGCCGGGGATTTTGCCTGCGGCGTAGGTTTTTTCCTGGTAATCCACGGTGAGCGGGAAAAAATCCTGCCCCTCTTTGGCCTTGCGCTTCGCCACCACGGTGACCAGCACCACGGTTTCTTCCATCGTCACCAGCACCGCGCCGCCCGACTGACGCGCAATTTCACCGGTCTCCAGCGTCAACTGGTGACGCCCCCACATGATTGACTTTTTAACGTGACTCAATTCGCTATCCTCAATTATCAAAACGCTACGTTCTCAATAGACTTCCGCTGGAAATTTCACATAGACTGGCTTACAAACACCACGGACCTGATACAAACAAAAAGACCGCTACATCAGCGGTCTTTGGTTTTACTGCTCCCGCGCCGGAACCATCACCGCAGACAAGGGAAGCCGAGCGTAAGCGCCCTTAACTTGACGTGTATGGGTTCCCGGCATGGCGGGTAATCTCTTATGTGTCGCTGACTGGCAGTCAGG
>CAMDDY010000601.1 GCA_945893125.1 Bordetella parapertussis | reverse complement strand
CTGCTGCTGCTGGCCGCATGGGGCCTGCTGCGCCTGCGAAAACACCCGCAATCCGCAAAGGCGCTGCTGGCACTGGCATTCGGCGCGTTGTGGCTGCTTTCGACGCCGTGGGTGGCTCGCACACTGCTGGTATCCCTTGAATCCCCATCCGCCGATTTGCGGCAGGTACCGTTGGGTCAAGCCATCGTCGTGCTGGGCGGCGGCAAATACCACGCCGCGCCCGAATACGGTACCGACACCGTTGGCGGTGCGACGCTGGTGCGGCTACGTTACGCCGCGCATCTGCATCGGCTCAACGGCAAACCCATATTGGTGAGCGGGGGCAGCCCGGAGGGCAGCGCAATATCCGAAGCACAAGCGATGAAGGCAACGCTCGAAAACGAATTCAAAACGCCGGTTGCGTGGATGGAGAACGCGTCGAACACCACGCTGGAAAATGCACGCGCCAGCTTTAATCTACTCAAGGCGCACGGCATCAGCCGCATCTATCTGATTACACACGCCTGGCACATGCCGCGCGCGCAACGCGTATTTGAACAAGCAGGCTTTACCGTGATACCGGCGCCCACGGCATTTGCAACGACCTACGGATTTACCCTGCTGGATTGCGTGCCGCAGGCCAATGCGCTACATCAAAGCAGTGTGTTTTTTCACGAGATCATTGGTCTTGCGTGGTATCGGCTAAAATCTTTGCTGAACTGACGGGATGGATCATGAAAGCACGTATCAAATGGCTGGAAAACGTCGCCTTCGTCGCGGAATCCGAAAGCGGCCACGCGATGGTGATGGACGGCGCGCCCGAAGGCGGCGGGCGTAACCTCGGCCCGCGCCCGATGGAAACGCTGCTGATGGGCGCCGGCGGCTGCACCGCCTACGACGTGGTGCATATCCTCAAAAAATCACGCGCCGACGTGACCGACTGTGTGCTCGAAATCGATGCGGAGCGCGCCACCGAAGACCCGAAAGTATTTACCAAAATTCACTTTCATTTTGTGGTGACAGGCAAGGCGCTGAAGCCCGCGCAGGTGGAACGTGCGGTGCATTTGTCGGCGGAGAAGTATTGCTCGGCGTCAATCATGCTCTCCAAGTCTGTAGCAATCACCCACGATTTCGAAGTGCGAGAAGCGTAGGATGTGGTGAGCGCAGCGAACCGCATCGCTCGTGTTAGCCTGCGCCACCGGAGGCGCCCCACGGCGAGTGAACCGCGACTGACTATCACGCACGTTTTTGAAATAGGCGAGCGGCTACAACCAATAAGCCGTCTCCGTCATCATTTTCGAAGACGCCTTCATCGCAGCCTTCACCGGCCCAGGCAATTCCGCACCACCATGACTGACGGCACTGGTCGCGTGCCTTGCTTCGTCGTCACGCATCTGCTCGATAATCGCGCGGCTTTTTTGATCTTCGGCGGGCAAGCGTTCGAGATGGTCTTCGAGGTGGCGCACCACTTGGCGCTCGGTTTCCGCGAGAAAACCCAGGTTCCATTTGTCGCCGAGCAGACCTGACGCCGCGCCCAGCGCAAACGAGCCTGCGTAGAACAACGGATTCAACACACTTTTGCTGCCGCCCAGTTCGGCGATGCGCCGTTCCGTCCACGCCAGATGTTCGGTTTCTTCCTGCGCGGCCTGTTCCAGCGCCTGCTTTGCCGACGGCTCGCGCGCGGTCAAGGCCTGGCCTTGATACAGCGCCTGCGCACACACTTCACCGCTGTGATTGACGCGCATCAACGATGCCGACGTTTGACGCTGCGTTTCATCAAGCGCCGCACCGCGAATTTCATCACCCGGCACGGGTCGCAAGGTTTGCGCGTGCGCAAACAGCGTGCGCAAACCCTTGTCGAAACCGACGATGAATTGATCGAGGTTGATCATGCGGCAGCACCGAATAAGCGTTCGAGTTCAACACCCGGTTCCGGCGCGCGCATGAAGGCTTCGCCCACCAGAAAACAATTCACCTTGCGCGAGCGCATCAAATCAACATCGGCAGCCTTGACGATGCCGCTTTCCGTAATAACCAGCCGGTCCGCGGGCACACGATCGAGCAAGCCCAGTGTCGTGCCCAGTTTGGTTTCAAAGGTTCGCAGATTGCGGTTATTGATGCCGATCAGTGGCGTATTCAATTTCAGCGCAACACCCAGTTCATCGCCGTCATGCGCTTCCACCAACACCGCGAGGCCCAAACTCATCGCCACCGATTCCAGCTCACGCATGCGCGCCAGATCAAGCGCTGCAACAATCAACAAAATGCAATCAGCGCCCGCCGCGCGTGCCTCATAAATTTGATACGGGTCGATCATGAAATCCTTGCGCAGCACCGGCAGATTGCAGGCCGCGCGCGCCACTTTCATGTGCGCGATATTGCCCTGAAAAAACTGTTGATCCGTCAACACCGACAGGCACGCGGCACCATGTTGTTCGTAGCTTTTCGCGATCAGCGCGGGTTCAAATTGTTCGCGCAGCACGCCTTTGCTGGGGCTGGCTTTTTTGATTTCTGCAATCACCGCTGACTTTCCTGCGGTGATTTTTGCGCGCAGTGCGCCTACAAAATCACGCGGCGGCACGGCGATATTGGCTTGCCGCTCCACGTCCACAAGCGGCGCGGCAAGCTTGGCGGCGGCGACTTCCGCCTCTTTAACCGCCACTATGCGTCGCAGAATATCAGACATAAAATATGTTTAAAAACAATTACTTATATTGCTTATGTTACTTCGTTGCAACGGTACTGGTATGCGCCACAAACTGATTGAGCTTCTGGCGCGCCGCACCGCTGGCTATCGTCGCCAGCGCTTTTTTCACGCCATCCGCCAGCGACTCGGCAAGGCCGGCCACGTAAATGCTCGCGCCGGCATTAAGTGCCACGATGTCGCGCGCCGGGCCGTCCTTGTTGTCCAGTGCGCCGAGCAGCATCGCTTTGGACGCATCGATGCCATCCACACGCAGCGCCACCGCATCACAAGCTTTGAGGCCCACATCCGACGGCTGCACGTCGTATTCGCGAACCTCGCCGTTCTTTAACTCGCCAATCATCGTCGGGCCGCACAACGAAATTTCATCCAGCCCCTCGCGTCCATGTACGATCATCACGCGGCGGCTACCGAGGCGCTGCAACACGCGCGCCTGTATACCCACCAGATCGGGATGAA
>CAMDDY010000600.1 GCA_945893125.1 Bordetella parapertussis | reverse complement strand
TACCGTCAACGGTGCCGAATCCTTCTGCACCATCCGTTCTTATCTCGCCACGTTGCGCAAACAGGGCCGCAACGTATTCCATGCCCTCACCCTGGCATTTCAGGGCAACCCTCCCAATCCGATACCATCCGGGTAGGCTGAATAGTTACAAACTATCATGTAATTGATGTGGCACGGCTGCCTCAATCAGTTAGAGTGATCATTAATGATTCAATGAATTCCTTTTGGTGATTTGATGGATTCGCCAGATCAGCAAGACCCGGCGTTTTTTGCATTCCTTTTCCATGTCGATGAGCAGCACGCTGCGACGGTTCGTTTGCGTGGCTGCGCCTGCGGCGGGGCGCTTCATCAAGCCAACTACCTGCGCAAGCCCAGAGGCGGGCCTGGCGGCGTGCAGATCGATGCCACGCGTCTGAGTTTCTGCGGTGGCGATGGCCGCCTGCGTAAGACGCCGGCATCGGTGCGCTTTCTGGGGCGGCGTGTGTCTTGGGGGGCGGTGGTGGTTCTGGCCACTGCGCTGTGCGCGGGCCTGAGTCTGCGGCGTGGCCAACAGTTGTCGCAACAACTCGGCGTTCCAGTGCTGACTATTGTGCGCTGGCGTCAATGGTGGTTGACGAAGTTCACAACGAGCGCAGTGTGGCTCGATCTGCGCGGCCGGTTTCTGCCGCCGGCGGCGATAGGCGATCTGCCCGGCGAATTGCTGGTACGCGCGGTGGCCGAGAACCGGCGCGGTGCGATGTCGATGATGATGCGATGGCTTGCAGCGCTGAGCACGCTCACTGAGGGTCGGTAGATGCGGGGCAACGACGCGCACAGGATGGCACTGGCCGGGGAGGTCATGGCCGCATAGGCTGTCGCACTTCGGGCGTTGTGCCCGTCTTTGCGAAAGTCATGGACCGCGTGCCCCCTGTAGACGAATCGAGTGTCCGGGATCGATGGGCCCGGCTGCGCCTGTTGATCATTGGTCAGCTGTTGGCGGCACCGCCCGCGCGCGGCGAATTGAAGCCACGCTTGAGCGAATTGGGTCGGCAGAGGTGGCGTCACCCGATGCACGGTGGGGAAGTGCGTTTGGGGGTGTCCACGCTGGAGCGCTGGTTTGCGCTGGCCCGACGCAGTCCCGACCCGGCGGCGATGCTCTCCACCATGCCGCGGGCCGATGCTGGGCGCATGCGCGCGATCGGCGCCGCGTTGGCCGATGCGATCCGGGCGCAGTATGCGGCACATCCGAAGTGGAACATCCAGCTTCACTACGACAATCTGCGCGTCAGCGTCGATAAAGCAGCGCTTCCGTCCTACGCGACGGTGCTACGGTTCTTCCGCGCCCAGGGGCTATGGCTCGTGGGGGTTGGTGCGGCATTTCTGCAGCGTGCCTTTGAGCTTTTTGATGGCGGTAGGAAGGGGTTTACGTCCGGCCATTTTCTAGCGTTTCATTCCATCGTTTCCGAGCCGGGAGAGTCCCAAAGGTCGGCGATAAACAGATCTACGTGAATTCGCGCAGCACAACCCACGCCATTGATGATCGCCGTCGCAACGGAACCGATGACTAGGCTGTTCCAGTTCTCAAAGCGCTCGCGCGGGAAGTACTCTTCGAACACCTGGCGCACCGCAGCCTCGCCAGCATTGACGTCGGGGACCATGGCCGAATGGGTCAGACACGTGGCGATCAGGGCCGACTTGCGCATGGTGGCGTAGGTCTGTTTTGAGCCCAATCGTTGCGCGGTCGCCGAGCTCAAGATCGCCAGTCGCTGGGCCTGTTGTTCATTTCGCACCGGGATCCCCCCCACGTTTCAATTTGCACGCGCAAAAATCTGTGCACGCGCACGCATCTCATTGATTACATTGTAGATATTAGACCCCCCTAGGGGTCTGTCAGGGATGTCTGTTGGGGGGCATGGCCGGCACATTTAAAAAGAAACTCGGACTCACCATCGAATCGACCAAAGAAGCCGGATGCGAGCGGGTCTATAAAGTTACCGCCACCGTCACTTCATCTCGCCAATGAAACAATCGCTGTTCGCTGCGCGTCCCAGTCATTGGGCAGCTCGCGGCGAATGAAGAATTCAAGCGACAGTCCTACGGGCTCGCGGCCCCGCGCAATGTCCTCGATCAATTCAGGGGCGAGGCGCGCCAGTTTCAGCGTCTTTTGAATACGCACGCGGTCGATGCGCTCGGCCGCGGCCAGTTCCGCCACGTTGGCAACGCGGCCGGTGTCGAGCAACTGCTGCCAGAAGAGCGCCCGTGCCAGGGCCTTCACCAGCGTTGGGGTGGCAGCAGTTCCTTGCCCCGAATTTGCTCCACCCTCAGCACCGGGCTGAACGATCACCTTGTTCGACCTGTGCCGCACGATGCGCATCGGGATGAAGGTGGTGAACTTCACGCCGGCCTCGGTGGATTGGTTGCGTTTCTCAGTGACGCCGGTTCGGCGCAATTCAGTCATGCCGCTTTCTCCCATTCCCGTAATTCAGCACCGATGCTGTTCGGCGCGAGTTCGCCGGCCAAGGTCGACCACCCCGCTGCATGCCACTCGATGTCCACCCCACCCTCACGAAATTGCACGCGCTCGATCAACAGACGCACCAACCGCGCCTGCTCGACAGGGAAGAGTTCTTGCCAGAGGCACGCGAGGTTGCGCATCGCCAGCACCACCGCCGGCTCGTCAATTGCCACCTTGCACCGCCTGATTTCGTCCCACACCGCTTGCACCATCTCGGGGGTCTGCAAGACGGCTTGCACCTCGCGCAGCACCAGCGCCTCGATGGCCGCAGCGGGAATGGTGCCGACCGGATTGCTGCCGCGGCCGAACTTCTTGTCCGAGGCGCTGATGTAGTAGCCGTATTGCTTACACCCGCCAGCCTTGTCCTTGCAGGTGAAGGTGGGGAGCATGCGCTCGCCATTGGGGGCGAAGAGCAACCCTCGCAGCAGCGCCGGCGGGCTATTACGCGTGAGGGTGGCCACACGCCGCTCACCGGCGTCTTCGGTCAGAATCGCCTGCACCTCGTCCCACAGTGGGCGCTCGATGATGCCCTCGTGCAGCCCCGGGTAGACCTTGCCCTTGTGACGGATTTGGCCAATATAGAGGGGGTTACGCAGCGCCTTGTACAGATACTGTTTGCTGATGCGCGTGCCGGGCCGCGCCACACCCTT
>CAMDDY010000599.1 GCA_945893125.1 Bordetella parapertussis | reverse complement strand
GCCGCCCAGCACGCGCGGATGGCGGTCTGAAAATCAGTTTCGTCTTCGATATCGAGAAAGCTTTCGAACTGCCCGGCGAAGCTGGAGCCGAAGCGGTCTTCCACTAGCGCGGAGGAGCGCACCACGATGGGCAGGCCGTGTGTGGCTTTGATGGTGTTCCAGACTTTCAGCAGCGGTTCGAGAATTTCGGGGGTGATGGGTTCATCCATCAAGCCGATTTTCATGTTCAGCGCGCAACGGCGCGCGGTCGCGCCATCGTCGGCGGCGAACGCGCCGCGTGCGGATTCTTCGAGACCCAGCGCTTTGATTTGCAAGCGATAGGCATCGGCGGATAAACAATAGCCGCCGGGCGTGGGCAAGCCGCCGTGACCGAGTCTGGCGAGGTTTGCGCCCTTGGGGCCGAATCGTGCGACATCGGCGGCTTCGGGGGCTGAGAGAGGAACGAGCAGTGCTGTGGACATCTTAGCCTTCGCGTGAATCGATCACCAAGCGCAACACGCCATTGGAGTTGCCCTCATATTCTTTAAACGCCTGATCGGTTTTTGACAACGGAAACGTGCCCGACACAAAACCCGTGATATCGATTTTGCCTTGCGACACCAGGTCAATCGACGGCGCCATATCGGTGGGGTGCAGCGCGCGCGAACCGATGATGCTGATTTCTTTGTAATACAACGGAAAAGTGGTAAAGGTGGTGCAGCATTCGTGACTGATCGCGTAGGGCGATAGACGTCCGCCGGGTTTCAGCATATCAATCGCCACTGCCAACATGGCCGCGCCGCCGACAGTATCAATCACCACGTCGGCGCCTTCGTTGCCGGTGAGCCGCATCACTTCACTTAAACTTTTTTCAGCACTCACATCCAGTGCATGATGTGCGCCCATGCGCAGCGCCATATCGAGCTTCCATTTCGTGCGTGATACGGCGATCACCGGGTTTGCTCCTGCCAGCGCGGCCAGTTGTGTGTGCAATAGGCCGGTGGTGCCTTGGCCTATCACCACCACGGAGTCGCCGGCCTTGACGCCGAGGCGATCTTGCGCGTGTTTGACCGTCGCCAGGGTTTCGATAATCGTGGCGTCGTCCAATGCTAAATCCGCAGGCAGCGGATGCGCATATTTGCCCGCCACATGCACCAGCTCTGCCAGTGAACCATCGACCTCACGCCCGAACAGCCCGGCGTTGCGGCACAGGTTTTGCATCTGGCGCTGGCACATATCGCAATGGCCGCAGGAGATGATCGGGTTAATGATGACTGGATCCCCCGCCTTGACATGAGTGACTTTTTCGCCGGTCGATTCGACCACGCCGGTGGATTCGTGGCCCATCACCACCGGGTATTTCAGGTTGGAATACAGGCCTTTGTAGATGCCGAGATCGGTATGGCAAACAGCGGTAGCCGCAATGCGCACGACGACGTGATCCGGCGCCAGTACCGGCATTGCGCGGTCGATAATTGAAAAAGTTCGCGGCGCTGTGAGCGCCGCGGTTTTTGAGAGTAAGGCCATGGTGAGGTGCAGCAATCCCTCCCCATGAAGGGGAGGGAATTCCTTGGTTACTGCCCCGGTCGTTTGCCGAAATTGCAATAGCCCGGCATCGGGTCAACCACGGTGATTTGCTCTACCGGGAAGTTCGACACAATTTCAACTTCGTCTTTGTGAACGATCAGCATTTCCTCGATACGCACACCCCATTGATGCGTTTTGCCGTGCTGGGTTTCCAGCGCGAACACCATGCCTTCTTTAATCTCGATCGGATGATCGAGTGACCAGATGCGCGAGATCACCGGCTGATCGTATTGCGCCAGACCCAGACCGTGGCCCCACAGATTGGCGGCGGCTTGATCTTCTTCTTCGTAGCCCCAGGTGTCCTTTGCCGACGGCCACTTGGAGGCGATGTCGCGCGTGGTGACGCCGACCTTCACTGCCTTGATCGAATCGTAGAGCCAGCCCAGCGCTTGCGCGTAGACATCTTTTTGTTCCTGGTTCGGCTCGCGGCCCACCATGTAGGTGCGGTAGTAGCACGACTTGTAGCCGTTCCACGTCAGCGCGGCCAAGTCCATGAACACCATGTCACCCGGCTTGATAATGCGGTCGGAGAAGTTGCGCCAGTTCGGCCATGTGTTCAGACCCGAAGACACGATCACGTCTTCCACGTCTTCCATGCCCGGAATGTCGTAGAGGAATTTCATGATGTGCGCGGTTAACTGGTTTTCAGTCAGCCCCGGTTTCAGGAAGCGCATGAATTCCCAGTGTGCGGCGTCGCCGATGGCGCCGACCTGACGCATGCACTCGTGCTCGTCCTGGTTTTTGACGGCGCGGGCTTCCATCATCGGCGTCATACCGTCTACCCAGTCGATTTTGTTGTCTTTGAAAATCTGGATCATGTTGATGTCGATGAAGTCAACGCCGAGTTTCTGGCCATCGACGCCGCTTTTCTTCATTTCTTTTTTGATGCCGTTGGTGAACTTGGTCACCTGTTGCAACGAGGCGGGGCCGGCAGCACCCTTGATCCAGGCATACGAATACTTGATGTTTTCTTTGGGAATCCACGGCGAGTGCTTGGCGATATGTACGCCGATGTCGCCCTGCTCAAACAGCACCGGGGCATCGTCGCCGCACAGCAGCGCGTAACGCAGACCGGGCTTCAGACGGTTCCAGCCGGGGGTCAGCGTGCTGGTGACGTAGCGCACGTTTTCGTCATACATCAGCAACATCGCGCCGAGGCCGTGGGCCTTCATGCGTTCACGCGCGCGCGCCAGACGGTGCTTGCGCAGCCGGTCCCAGTTGATCCGCTCTTGCCAATCTAAGCCCACCATACCGACGTTTGCCATGACGCTCTCCTGTGTTGCTGGTCTTTTGGATTATAAAAACTGAATTAAAACAAGTGCTTGAAGTATTTTTACGCTGCGGTTTCCGGGTTGCTTACGGGCAGAGCTGAAGCGGAACAGGAAGACGAGCTTACGTGTTAGTTCGACTGCAAAATTTTGCCCGGTTTGGCTGCCAAAGACAAGTCGCGAGTTCAAATTCGAAGTGCAACTCTGATTAATAGGTTGGGTGGGCGAGGTGCGATAGCATCCGAGCCCCTCGACCACCAAGTTAAAGTTGCCAAGAATGAACTACACACACCTCACCCAAGACGAACGGTAT
>CAMDDY010000598.1 GCA_945893125.1 Bordetella parapertussis | reverse complement strand
CCGTCGGTGCCAGCGCGCAGCGTCAAGGAATTGATTTCGTTAGCGCGGGCGCGCGGCAACGCCGGCAAGCTCACGTTCGCCTCGTCGGGCGTCGGCAGTTCGGTGCATCTGGCCGGTGAACTGCTGAACATGAAAGCGGGTTTCAAAATGCTGCACGTGCCCTACAAAAGCTCTGCCGATGCCGCGCGCGCAACGGCCTCCGGCGAGGTTGAGGTGAGTTTTCCCGGCGTGCCCGGCGCGCTGCCGTTTTTGCATGCCAAAAAAATTCGCGCGCTCGGCGTCACCAGCCTAAAGCGCGTGCCGATGATGGCCGACGTGCCGACGTTGAACGAAGCAGGCGTTCCCGGCTATGACCGCTATGGCTGGTACGGCGTGCTCGCGCCGCTGGGTGCGCCAAGCGACGTGATTGCGCGGCTTAACTCGGGCATGGTTGAAGTGGTCAACACACCGGCGATGAAAACGATCCTGAATAACCAGGGTCTCGAACCGCGCACCAATACACCGCCGCAATTCGGTGCGTTTATTCAGGGCGAGATCGCGGAAAACGCGAAGTTGATTAAGGTTATTGCGTTGAAGGCGGAGTAGGCGGGCTATCGCAAGAACCGCGCTCAGGTTTTATCGCTCCAAGCGTTGAGCAAGTCCACGCAGCACGCGTCCATATCCTTGATATTGCGCGTGACGAGGGTGAGTTGGTGATGCAATGCGGTCGCCGCAATCAGCCCATCCATCGCCGGCATGGGCTTGCCCTGTTTTTCAAGTTGCGCCTGCATTTCTCCCCAACGCAGGCAAGCCGCCTCGGTTAACGGCAGCACTCTATCGCCAAATCGTGGCGTGACATTTTCCGTCAGCCACTTTTGCAAAAACGTTTTGCGTTTGCCGGCGGCGAGCTTTTCGATGCCGCGTTTGAGTTCGCCGAGTGAGAGTGCAGACAGATAGAGCGACAACTCGTTCTGCTGCGCGAACCACGCCAATATGCCGGGGTCGGGTGCGGGTTTGACTAACTCGGAAATCGTGCAGGTATCGAGCAGAAATCTCACAGGTCAACCGCTCTCGGTAACTCACGGCTGCGCGAGATATCCAATTCGACCGTGTATTCGGCGGGCACTTGCAGACATTTCAGCAGGCTGCCCTTGGGCTGTTTCAGGCGGCGATACTCTTCGGCGGACACGATGACCACCACCTCGCGACCGTGGCGGGTCACTGTTTGCGGGCCGTGGGCGAGCGCCTCTTCCACTACTTCGCTGAAGCGGTTTTTTGCTTCTTGCAGTTGCCATTGCGTGGTCATGGTTTTTTCTCCAATCTGTCCAGTCTGTCTATAATATAGCAGTAATGCGAAGCTTGCCAACTGTTTCCCTAAAAACGCCGCACTACTCCGGGACTTCTATATTGTAACTATTTGTTTTTAAACAAAAAACGCCACATGTTTCGGGGCGTTTTCAAGGGCCGCGCTGAATACAATCAGAGCGTTGCCGCACTCCCCAGAATTACCGTGCATTGGCTCGACAAAACACCACCATTGCCGTGCGCCAAAGCCACTTCGCAGTTCTTCACCTGCCGCTTATCGCATTCGCCGCGCACCTGGCGTATCGCTTCGATCAGCACCAGCAGGCCGTACATGCCGGGGTGGCAATACGACAACCCGCCGCCGCTGGTGTTTACAGCCAGCTTGCCGCCGGGGGCGATGGCGCCGCCTTGCACGAATCGGCCGCCTTCGCCTTTGGGGCAGTAGCCGAGGTCTTCCAGAAACAATATCGGCGTGATGGTGAAGGCGTCGTACAGCGACAGCATGTTGACGTCGCTGGGTTTTAAGCCGGCCATCGAAAACGCTTTCGGGCCGGATACCGCCGCTGCTGTCACGGTCAGGTCTTTCATGCTGGAGATGTTGGCGTGGCTTAAGGATTCGCCGGTGCCGAGCACGTAGACGGGTTTTTTCTTCAGCGTTTTGGCGCGGTCGGCCAGCGTGAGGATAATCGCGCCGCCGCCGTCGGTAACGAGGCAGCAATCGCGCACCGTGAACGGATAGCTCACCATGCGTGCGTCGAGCACTTCTTTCACGGTAAGAGGTTCTTTTTCCCACGCCTTGGGGTTCAGCAATGCCCACTGGCGTGCAGACACCGCCACTTGCGCGAGGTCTTCGCGCGTGGTGCCGTATTGATGCATGTAGCGCGAGGCGGCCATCGCATACGCGGTGGGCGGATTGAACGGGCGGTACGGCGTTTCGTAATAGTTGTATTCAGGACGGCTGGCTGCGGCGCGACTGACGGAACGCTGCGTGCTGCCGTAGCAAACCAGCGCCACTTTGCACAGGCCCGCTTCGAGCGCGGCTTGCGCGTGCGCGATGTGCGTCATGAACGACGAGCCGCCGATGATAGTGCCGTCATAGAAACTGGGCTTTAAGCCGAGATATTCCGCCACCGCCATCGGCCCCATGCGTGCCTGTGACATGGCGCAGAAGATGCCGTCGATATCCTGCAATTTCAGGCCGCAATCGTCGAGTGCCGCCAGCGTGGCTTGCCCGATCAAATCCATCGGGCTGGTGTGCTGGGCGACTTGCCCGAGATCGGATTCGGCTGCGCCGACGACCGCGACACTGCCTCTTTTCAAGGTGCTCATTATTTGGCCTCCATTGGCGTGAATACAGGATAGGGCGGCTGTTTATCGTCGCCCGGCAGAATTTTGACCTGCACGCGCATGCCGATTTTGACGTTCATCGCATCGATGCCTTCGACGCGGCTCATCATGCGAAAGCCTTCGTCCAGATCAATCAGCGCGATATTCAGCGGCGCTTCGCCTTTGTAGTGCGTGGCGGTGGTGGCATACACCGTGCCCAACCCTTTCGATACACGCCACTCGATATGGGTGCTGCCGCTACCGGGGGCGGCGACGCGCGGGTAGAAGAACGCTTTGTTATCGTCGGTACAAACCTGGTAGGCGAGCTCGCCTTTTTTGCAATGCTCGAGATAGGTGCCGAGCGGGGATTGCTTCATTAAATCCGGAACCATTGAAAATCTCCTGAAATAGCGGGAACGGGATGGGGGATGGGTGTTGCAGACAAATAAAGGGATGCGGTTACACGTGGGCGATGATAACCCAAGTCACTAAATCAAACGGCGGATTCAAGTCTGAAGTGCAACCGCGTTATGATGC
>CAMDDY010000597.1 GCA_945893125.1 Bordetella parapertussis | reverse complement strand
AGGCGCAAAGAAGTGCCGCAAAAAACGGCTATGATGGAGAGGGGTCTTTGCGTTTCCTTTGCGCCTTTGCGCCTTTGCGGTGAAGTAGTTGTTTTTGAGTGTGAACAAGCGCCATGAGCACACTCAAAGTCAAAATCTGGCGCGGCGCGGAGGCCGGCGCGTTTCAGGAATACGACGTCCCGCGTCTCGAAAGCCAGACCGTGCTCGACGTGGTGACGTATGTGCAGCGGCGGCTCGACCCGTCGCTCGCGTATCGCTTTGCCTGCCGCGTGGGCGTGTGCGGCTCGTGCGCGATGTCGGTGAATGGCGTGTCGCGCTGGACCTGCCGCACGCATGTTTCGAAGGTCGCGCCGGATGACCGGCTGGAAATCGCGCCGTTGCGCAATCTGCCGGTGATTAAAGATGTCGTCACTGACATGACGGAATTTTTTAATAAGTGGGCAAAGGCGCGTGGCCAGTTCGCCGGCAGCAAAACGCGTAAAGATGCATTCGCCGAGGTCAAACCGGAGTCGAAGCAGCGCCGCGCGGTGGACGCGGCGATTGAATGCATCGGTTGCGGCGTGTGTTACAGCGCGTGCGAAGTGGTGACATGGAAGCCCGATTATCTGGGCCCCGCCGCGTTAAGCCGCGCCTGGACGCTGGTGAACGACGTGCGCGACGTGGCGCAAAAAGAACGGCTCGCGGCAGTGGCGGGTGACGCCGGTTGCCATGCGTGTCACACACACATGGCTTGTACCGAGCGCTGCCCGAAAGGCATTTCGCCGACTGCCGGCATCGCGGGCTTGAAGCGGCTGGTGTTAAGTGCCACGCTCAAGGGCGAGCTGGAAAGTGAGGGGTGAGGCGTGAAGCGTGAGGCGAACTTCGGTATACGCACGCAAGTAGTCCTGTGGGGCTTACAGCGGGTTAGTGCCATGCTGCTGGCGGTGTGCGTGATCGTGCATCTCATCACCATCATCTACGCCGTGCGCAACGGCTTGTCGGCGGCGGAGATACTCGGCCGCACGCGCGGCAGCGTGGCGTGGGGTTTGTTTTATACCTTGTTCGTGGCGGCGGTGGCGGTGCATGCGCCGATTGGAGTGCGCAACATTCTCGCGGAATTCGGCTGGCGCGGGCGCGGCGTGGATACGTTGATGTTCGTGTTGGCGTTGACGCTTTTGATGTGGGGCTTGCGCGCGGTGTGGGCGGTAGTAGGGTGATGGCGTGAAAAACGATTTCCGCGCCCGTAATCACGCGGCCTACTGGGCGTTTATCGCGCATCGCATATCGGGTGTGGCACTGACGCTATTTCTGCCGCTGCATTTCTGGGCATTGGGTAGTGCATTGCACGGCGAGGCCAAGCTCGAATCGTTTTTGCGCTGGAGCGATCAGCCGCTGGTGAAATGCGCCGAAGTGATTTTGGTGTTGTTGCTGGCCGCGCACATGGCCGGTGGCGTGCGCTTGCTGATGCTGGAATTCATGGATATTCCGGGTAATGCAAATGAGGCTGGTACGTGGCACAAAACGCTGCTCGCGGTCGCGGTCGGTGTTAGCGTTGCAGTGGGGTTGTTGTTTTTGTTGAATCTGGTGTGAGTCGTAAAGCCGCGCGTTGTGGCGCATCATGTGTTCCGGCAAGATTCTAATTATTGCTGGCGAGGATAATAAATAATGTTTAAAAACAAATACTTACATTGCTATCCGCTACTGGCGGCAGTGCTCGCTGGCGCTGGTTTCGCGCAAGCGCAGAGTTTTCCGAACCGCCCGGTGCGCATCATTGTCGCGTTCGCGCCCGGCGGCGCTAACGATATAGTTACGCGTGTGGTGGCGCAAAAGCTCAGCGAAACGTGGGGCCAATCCATCGTGGTCGACAATCGCGGCGGCGCGGGCGGCAACATCGGCGGCGATCTCGCGGCGAAGGCGAACCCGGATGGCTACACGCTGTTCATGACGTCGGGTTCGATTGTGTCCGCCAATCCGCATATGTATCGCAAGATGCCGTTTAATCCTGAAAAAGATTTCGTCGCGATCACCATGGTGGCGAGCGGGCCGCAGATTCTCGTGGTGAATCCATCGTTTGCGGCGAAAACGCTGAAGGATTTTATCGCTATGGCCAAGGCCAAGCCCAAGACGATGACGATGGGGTCGGCGGGTTTCGGCACGCAAACCCATCTGGCGGGCGAGAACTTCATGCACGTGGCGGGCATTGAAGGAGTGCATGTGCCGTACAAAGGCGAAGGCCCGGCGCTGGTGGATTTGCTGGGGGGGCAAATTATTTTCGTGCCCGCCAATCTTGCGGCGGCAATCGGGCAGGTACAGCAGGGCAAGCTGCGCGGTCTCGCGGTCACCAGCTTGCAACGCTTGAAACAATTGCCGGACGTGCCCGCCGCCGCAGAGACACTGCCGGGCTTTGAGAATCTCGGTTGGTTTGGCCTGATGACGCCCACCGGCACACCCAAGGCCGTGATCGACAAAGTTCACACCGATACGGCCAAAGCGCTGCAAGCGCCCGACATCCGGGCGCGCTACGAACAACTCGGCATGGCGCCGGTGGGTGACAGTCCGGCGCAATTTGCCAAAACCATCAAGGAAGAAACCGTGCGCTGGGCGAAAATCGTGCGCGAACGCAACTTGACCGTGAACTGAAATGAAAATTGATCTGCAACAAGTCGAAGAAGCGTGCAAAGAGATTTACATCCGCGCGCTAAAGTTATTGCCGCCGGATATCAAAGAAGGTTTCAAGCGCCTCGACGCTGCGGAGACCAACGCCACGGGTAAAGCGATCCTCGGTACCATGATCCGCAATATCAAAGTGGCCGAAGCCAATACCAATTTATTGTGTCAGGACACGGGCATCCCGATTTACAACGTGGTGATCGGCGCGGGCGTTCAGATCGACGGCTATCAACTGAAGCAGGCCATCGCACGCGGCTGCGAGCGTGCCACCAAGGAGCATCCGCTGCGCTCAAGCGTGGTGCATCCCACCACGCGGCAGAACGAACACACCTCGTGCGGGCGCGGCGTGCCGGTGATCAACATTGATTTCTCCGACAAGCCCGATGAACTGTCGATCGAAATGATCCCCAAAGGCTCAGGGTCGGAATTTAACTCATGGCTGAAAATGGCGCTGCCCGCGGACGGCATCGATGCGATCAAAACGTTTGTGATTGATTGCGTGC
>CAMDDY010000596.1 GCA_945893125.1 Bordetella parapertussis | reverse complement strand
ATCGCTTCGAGGATTTGTCGTGCGCACAGCGCACGCTACCTTTGCCGCTGGTTTCGTGAGCGAGGCGGTGGGGCATTTGCTATCGTGAAATGTGGTGTCGTGGCGTTGCTCCCTTTGCGCGTATCAGGACGAGGGAACGTTTCACATTTCACGACGCTCAATCCGTCACCGCCCCCTTGCTAGCGCTCGACACCGTATTCATAAACTTCGCCAGCGCGCCGCGTGTGTAGCGCGGCTTGGGTTGCTTCCATTTTGCTTTACGCGCCGCCAGTTCCTTGGCGGGAACATTTAATTGAATCAGCAATTTTGTGGCGTCGATGGTGATGGAGTCGCCTTCCTTCACCAACCCGATCGGGCCGCCGACGTAGGCTTCGGGCGACACATGTCCCACCACCATGCCCCAAGTGCCGCCGGAGAAACGTCCGTCGGTAATCAGGCCGACGCTTTCGCCCAAGCCTTGCCCGGTCAGCGCGCCGGTGGGTGCGAGCATTTCCTGCATGCCGGGGCCGCCTTTGGGGCCTTCGTAGCGAATCACCACTACGTCACCGGCCTTGATTTTTTTCGCCATGATCGCGTCCATGGTCTCGCGCTCGGAGTTGAACACGCGCGCGGGGCCGGTGATCTTCGGCGATTTCAAGCCGGTGATCTTGGCGACGCAGCCTTCGGGTGAGAGGTTGCCTTTCAAAATCGCCAGATGACCTTGTTTATACATCGGGTTGTCCCATTGGCGAATCACGTCCTGATTTTTGCGCGGGCTGTCCGCTACTTTGGCGAGTGCTTGGGCCATGGTTTCACCGGTGATGGTCATGCAGTCACCGTTGAGCAAACCGTGCTTTAACAGCATTTTCAGCACCTGCGGCACGCCGCCCGCACGATGGAAATCCACCGCCACGTAACGCCCCGACGGTTTGAGATCGCACAACACCGGCACTTTTTTACGCATGCGTTCGAAGTCGTCAATGGTCCATTTCACTTCGGCCGCATGCGCGATGGCGAGAAAGTGCAGCACCGCGTTGGTCGAGCCGCCGGTGGCCATAATCAGCGCCACGGCGTTTTCTATCGACTTGCGCGTGACGATATCGCGCGGCTTGATGTCTTTTTTGATGGCATTGACCAGCACGCGCGCGGAGTCGGCGGCGGAATCGGCTTTTTCCGGATCAGGCGATGCCATTTGCGACGAGCCGAGGATGCTCATGCCCAGCGCCTCGAACGAGCTCGACATGGTGTTCGCGGTATACATGCCGCCGCACGCGCCCACCGAGGGGCAGGCGTTTTTTTCGATACCGATAAAATCTTCTTTGCTCATTTTGCCGGCGGCGTACGACCCCACCGCTTCAAACGAACTGACGATGGTCAGATCAATGCCTTTCCAGCGGCCCGGCTTGATGGTGCCTGCGTAGACATACACCGCCGGCACGTTCATGCGCAGCATGGCGATCATGCCGCCGGGCATGTTTTTGTCGCAGCCGCCGCATACCAGCACGCCGTCCATCGCCTGACCGTTCACCGCGGTCTCGATGCAATCGGCAATCACTTCGCGCGACACCAGCGAATACTTCATCGCCTCGGTGCCCATGCCGATGCCGTCGGTAATCGTCGGCACGCCGAACACCTGCGGCATCGCACCGGCTTGATGCAGCGCGGCGATCGCGCGATCCACCAGCGGTTGAATGCCCGCATTGCACGGGTTCATCGTCGAATGGCCGTTGGCGACGCCGACAATCGGTTTGACGAAATCGTTGTCGCCAAAGCCGACGGCGCGCAGCATCGCGCGGTTGGGGGAACGGGCAACGCCGGCGGTGATGAGTTGGCTGCGTTTGTTGAGGGGTTTGGCGGCGGGCATAAGGTGTCTCCGTGAACTCGTGAAGGCTGAAAAACCAACCTTGTCATTCCTGCGTAGGCGGGAATGACGGTATGGGGTTATATAATGAGCGCAGAATTTTAACTCATTAGTAACTTACTACCCATGCTAGTCCACCCCGGATTCGACCCCATCGTGTTCAGCGCAGGCCCGCTCGCCGTGCGCTGGTACGGCCTGATGTATGTGGTCGGTTTCGCGCTGGTGTGGTGGTTCGGCCGCCTGCGCATCAAGGCCCGCCCGAACGGTATCTGGCAGCAAAAAGACCTCGACGACGTGATGTTCTACGGCATCCTCGGTGTGATTCTCGGAGGGCGCTTCGGCTACGTGCTGTTCTACAAATTCAGCGACTACATACACGTGCCGTGGAAAATTTTTTACGTGTGGGAAGGCGGCATGTCATTTCACGGCGGCATGCTCGGCGTGATCGTCGCGCTGGCGTGGTTTGCGAAAAGCCGCAAACAGCACTGGCTGGATGTCACCGATTTCATGGCGCCGCTGGTGCCGCTGGGGTTGGCGGCGGGGCGCGTGGGTAACTTCATCAACGCCGAGCTATGGGGACGGCCCACCGACGTGGCGTGGGCGATGATTTTCCCGCTGGTGGATCGGCTGCCGCGCCACCCGTCACAGCTTTATCAGTTTGCGCTTGAAGGCGTGCTGCTGTTCGTTATTTTGTGGTGGTACTCCGCCAAACCACATCCGCGCGGTGCGGTGTCGGCACTGTTTTTGATCGGCTACGGCGTGTTTCGCTTTGTCGTCGAATATGCGCGTGAGCCGGACAGCTTTCTTGGCTTGCTGGCGATGGGTTGGTCGATGGGGCAGTGGTTGTCGTTGCCGATGGTACTGGTGGGAGTGGCGATGATGGGGTGGGCGTGTCGTGCGCGGAGGTGACGATTGAACGATATGCTTCAAAAGCCCGAAGGGCAACGCCCCAAACGTCGATTACTCACAGCCAGTGCGTTGGTGGTTGTAATTTATTTCGGCGGATTACTGATCGTTCCACCGGCGGCCGTTGGCTATTTTGGAAACGATTTAGTCATTCTGCAGCCGGCAAGTCACATTGAGATTTACTTGTATCGTCCGATATTGCGTTTACCGATTGTTGGTGACGCTTATGCGTGGTGGGTGATAAAAATCTGTAAGGCCACCGAGACCTGTACGTATCCGTATCAGCCGCCCGCGTAGCTATACGCATAAACAGAGTCCGGTTTTTTTGCAAGCCAGTCGCTCACAGTATCTTTAAGCTGCACACGCTGCGCGGCGCCCAATCCCATCGGATCAAACCGATAGCGATTATGCAATTCAACAATTTC
>CAMDDY010000595.1 GCA_945893125.1 Bordetella parapertussis | reverse complement strand
GCGAGGCGTCGGCCCCCTGGTAAGAAGCGCCGCTTCGCAAGTAGCCGCTTACATAGCGGACCGCCAACCGCAGGGAACGTAATGCGCCGATCATCACGTGCGCGAAATCCTGGCACACGCCGCGGCGTTTCGCGAGCACCTCCTCGACTTGCGTGGTGACGGTCGTGGCCTTGGGGTCATAAATAAACTCGCCGCGGATGCGCCGCGTCAGATCGAGCAAGGCCACCGGCAGCGGGCAGCCCGCGGGAAAACTGCCGCGCGCATAGTCGGCGGCTTCCGGCAGCAACGGCACCATGGGCGAGGCGAGCCGGAACTGCACGATATCAAATTCGTCGTCGGCCCCCCACTTGCCCTGCGCGGCGACCGCGCTTTCCCATGCCGGCCCGCTGCCTGCCTCGGGTGCGTGGCTATGCACCTCAAGCACCGATTCCGCGCGCACAGTGAGTGACTTGTGCTGCGTGTCCACGGCAAAGCGCATCACGCCATTACCGAAGTAGTCGCTGCCTTCCGACTGTTCGCTGGGCGCGGGATCGATGCGCAAATGATGCGCGCGCACCATCTGCCACGCCGTGGTGCGCGGCTTCAGATGCGCGAGCTGGCGCGTGCCCGACACCGCATCCGAATACGTATAGCGCGTTTCGTGGATCACGCGATAGGTGACCGGATCGATCGTGGTCATTCACACCCCCAGCATCGCGCGCGATGCGGTATGGGCGTGATTGAAGAACCGCTGCGTGAGGCGGTCGTTGACGGTGAGCGCGGCGCTTTGCAGCGCGGCTATCGTTTTGTGCAGGCCCGCGCTATCGGGCTGCAAATCGCGCGCCGGATCAAGGCGTTCAAGCGACTTCACGGCGGCGCCGAACAACTCGCTGCCGCAGGCGCCATAAGCGGCCTCGAGCTTCAACAGCGCGGCATGTATACCGGCGATCTGAAACATCAGCGAACGCGGGTTATCGGCGTCGAGCACCAGCAGATCAAGCACCGGCAGCCATTCCGGCCGCGCGATATACCGTGACCGGTAGGTCACCGAGGAATCGGCCAGCAACAACAGCCAGGTGAGGCCGCTATGCGCGCGATGCTCAAACGCCGTTTGCAACGCGAGGCAATGGAACGCCAACCGCTCCACGCGCCTGCCAATGGAGAAAAAGCGCCAGCCATCGTCTCGCGTCATGCCGTCGAGCGCAAAGCCCGACAAGGTCATCATGCTGATAATCGTGCGGTTAAGCCAGCCCAGCGCTTCCGACAGCGACACGGTCTTGTTGATCACAGGGTCCTGGATCAGGATATTGATGGTGCGCAGGTTATCGATCGACATGCGGTCACGCAGGTTAAACGCGGTGCGCTCCAGCGCGCGCAGATTCGCCGGCAAACCGTAGGCGTTCTTTTCACCCGTGGCCGCCGCAAGCAGCGTCGTATCCGCGTCGTCGTCGTCCTTCAAGATGCCGAACGCGGTGGCCAGCGCCAGCACCGGCTGGCTCGAATTTTCGTCGTCGTCGCTTTCCTGAAGTTTCAGATTGAGCGCCAGGCGCAGCAGCCGCGCGATATCGTCGCAACGTTCCTCGTAACGGCCGAACCAGAACAGATTTTCGACCACCCGCGACGGTATGCCGGCGGGCACGTGCATCAGGTCGGCGGCCGTCACCGTGGTTTTCAACAAGGTGAACGAGGTATCGACCGGACCGGCCGACATCACCCAGGTGTCCTTGGAGCTGCCGCCGCGCTGCATCGACACCACGCGCACGTTTTCGCTGCTGGCGACGCGGGTTAGGCCGCCCGGCATGACGACATAACCGCCGGGCGAGGCGACCGCGAACACACGCAGGCTGATGCCGCGAGCGGAGATGTGATCGGAGTGCCCTTTTTTCAGCACCGGCGCCTGCGACACGTGAACCAGCTCCTGCGCCACGAAGCGATCGGGGTGCGCCGCGAGGTTCCTGCGCAGCTCGGCCAGTCCCGCGGCATCAAGATCGCGGCCGAATACGGCTCCCATCTGAAAGATAGGATCGGCGGCCTTGAATACCAGACTTTCAGTTTGGCTAAGCGCATCGGCGAGCGCCGCAGGTTCGCCACACCACCAGGTTGCGATCGACGGCAGGCGCAGCGGCGCACCGGTGAGATGTTCTGCCAGCCGCGGCAGAAAACCCAGCAGCGCGCCGGATTCGATGATGCCGGAACCCAGCGCGTTGGCGATCAGCACGGAGCCGCGCCGCGCGCAATCGGCGAGGCCAGCGACACCCAGCACCGAGTCGCTGCGCAGCTCCAGCGGATCGCAAAAATCATCATCCTGGCGGCGCAGAATCGCGTGCACGCGTTTCAAGCCGCCGATGGTCTTGAGCCAGACGCAGCCGTTGCGCACCGTCAGGTCGCCGCCTTCGACCAGCGGAAACCCGAGGTAGCGGGCCAGCAACGCGTGCTCGAAATAAGTTTCGTTGTAAGGCCCGGGCGTGAGCAATACCGTCAGCGTGGGGCCATCGCCCTTGGGCGCGAAATGCATCAGCGAATCGCGCAGGGTCGCAAAAAAACGCGCGACATGCTGCACGCCCAAATCGCGGTACAGCGCGGGAAACGCGCGCGACACGATGAGCCGGTTTTCGAGCGCATAGCCCGCGCCGGAGGGCGCCTGCGTGCGGTCGGCCATCACCCACCAGCGCCCGTCGGGCGAGCGCGCAAGGTCGGCGGCATAGACGTGCAGATGCACACCGCCGGGCAGCTTCATGCCGCAGGCCGGGCGCAAAAATCCGCTCTGCCCGAAGACCAGCGCGGGCGGCAGCAGCCCCTGCCTTAACAATGATTGGCTGCCGTAAATATCCGCCAACACCTGGTTGAACAGTTGCGCGCGCTGGATGATGCCGGCCTCGATCTCGCGCCATTCCTCCGGCGCGATAATGAAAGGCAATACGTCGAGGTGCCACGGGCGGTCGAGCCCCTGCGGATCGGCATAAACGTTATAGGTAACGCCGCTGTCGCGAATCTGCCGTTCGGCCGCCGACAGCCGTTGACGCATATCCACCGGCGAGGTCGCGGCCAGCTCCAACATCGCCCGCTGCCAGTGCGGGCGCGGTTTCGCGGGCGCCTCGAACAGTTCGTCGTAACGGCCCTGCGGGTCGGGGTATTGCGCCAGGATATCTTTCACCATTGCTCTCAATCAGTAATCTGCATCGCCGCATCTTCCGGGATGCACGC
>CAMDDY010000594.1 GCA_945893125.1 Bordetella parapertussis | reverse complement strand
ACGTGATTGCGCGCGGCATCGCCAACGAAGCAGCCGCGCCACTCGGTCAGCCGTTTGTGATCGACAATCGCGGCGGCGCCAACGCCATCATCGGCATCGACATCGTGGCGAAAGCGCCGCCCGACGGCCACACGCTCTTGTGTGTCACCGCGTCCATCGTCATCAATCCGCATATCTATCTCAAGCTGCCCTACGACGTGTTTCGTGATTTCGAGCCGGTGACCAGCGCCGTGCTCGGCACGGGGTATCTGCTGGTGCTGCACCCGTCCGTGCCGGCGCAGTCGGTCAAGGAGCTGATTGCGCTCGCGCGCGACACCCACAAAGTGAGTTACAGCTCGCCCGGCGTGGGCAACACGCTGCATCTGGCGGCGGAACTCTTTGCCACGCGCGCGGGCGTGAAGCTTTTGCATGTGCCCTACAAGGGTGTTGCGCCGGCGCTGAACGCGGTGCTGGCGGGCGAAGTGCAGATGACGATGATCCCGCCCACCATCGTGATGCAGCACATCAAGGCCGGGCGCGTGAAGGCGATTGCCTTCACCGGCGCGTCGCGTTTCGCCGGGCTGCCGCAATTGCCGGTGATGAGCGAAGCGGGCCTGTCGAATATCGAACTCACCGGCGCATGGCACGGCTGGTTTGCGCCGGCTAAAACGCCGGCCGCCGTGTTGTCGCGGCTGCAACAAGAGATTGCCAAGGCATTGCAGGCGCCGAAAATGCGCGAGGCCATTATCGCCGGCGGCTACGAGCCTGACGGTAGAAGCCCGGCTGAGTTTCGCAAGTTTCTGCGGCTGGAATACGAGCGCTACGCCGAGATGGTGCGCGCGGCCAACCTGACCAAAACGACTTACTAAAATATGTTTAAAAACAAATACTTACAATCCAACGAGATGGGGATGATTTTATTCGCCCACGGCTCGCGCAACCCGGCGTGGCGCAAACCGTTTGATCGGTTGCTGAAGGATGTAATCAAACGCGGCAAGTGTCAGGCGGTACTCGCGTTCGGCGAATTCATGTCGCCGGGGCTGGTGGAAGCCGCGCAGGCGCTGGCAAAGAAAGGCATAAAAAAAGCAGTGATCGTGCCGCTGTTCCTCGGCGGCGGGCTGCATGTGCGCGGCGATTTGCCCAAGCTCGCCGCCGAGGCGCGCGCGGCAAGCGGCATTAAACTGCGGGTGGCAAAAGCCATCGGCGACGATGCGGGCGTGTTGCACGCCATTGCCGATTACAGCATCGCGGTTACGCGCGCGCCTACTTCAACGCGCCGAAAACTTTCTTGACGATATCGCTGGCCGCGCCCATCGGATTGGCGCGCAGCGCTTTTTCCTGTTCACCAATCATCAGGTACAGGCCATCCAGCGCCTTGTTGGTGACGTAGTTTTCGATCTTGGCATCGTCTTTTTTGATCAGGCCGAGTTGCGCGCCCTGTCCGGCGAGCGAGTTGTATTGCTGCGCGAGGCCCACTTTATCGGTGGCGGCTTTGACGATGGGCAGAAAACGCTGCGTGAGTTGCGCGTTGGAGGTGCGCTTGAAGTAATCGGTCACCGAAGTCTGGCCGCCGGTGAGGATGCCCTTCGCGTCCTGCAAGGTCATTTTGGCAACCGAATCGGCGAGCAGTTGCTTGGCTTCCGGCACGGCGGCTTCGGCGGCGCGGTTCATCGACAGCACCAGCGCGTCGGCCTGTTTTCTCATGCCGAAGGTGCGCATCGCGCCTTCCACTTTTGCCAGTGCCGGCGGCAGCGGAATTTTTACTTTCGGGTTGGCGAAGAAACCGTTTTCCACGCCGAGCTTGGCCACTGCGGCGGCGGCGCCGTCGCGCAGCGATTGCTTGACGCCGCTGGAAGCGTCGGTGTTGCTGATGCCGGCCAACTGCGCGAAGGCAGATGAGGTAATGACAGTCAGCGCGAAAATACCCAGAATACGCAACATATGAATTTCCCTTTCAATCTGAACCCGAACCTCGCGGGCAAGTGGCGCCATCGTATGCTGTTGGCCGTGGTTGCGGCAACTGCTTTTGCGGCGTGCAGCCCGCAATTTGCGCAAAAGCCCGCACCCGCCGTAACTTTTGTAACAATCAAAGGCGAAAAAATCGCCATCAACGAGCTGCGCGGCAAAGTGGTGCTGGTGAATTTCTGGGCGACCGATTGCCCGGTATGCCTTAAGGAAATGCCGCGGTTGATTGAAACGCACCAAAAATTCCAGGCGCGCGGCTATGAAACAATGGCGGTGGCGATGTGGTACGACCCTCCGAACCGTGTGGTGAGTTACGCGGAAAAAAACGCGCTGCCCTTCAAGGTGGCGTTTGATCCCGTGGGTGAACACGGCAAAGCGTTTGGCGACGTGACGCTGACGCCGACCACGTTTGTCATCGACAAACGCGGCAATATCGTCAGCCGGATTTTGGGCGAGCCGGATTTCAAGAAGTTGCACGAATTGCTGGAGAAGAAACTCGCCGAGGCGTCGTGATTTTATATGGCGGGATATTTCTGGTTCCGACCCCTATGCACATGTCGAAACTATGCGCATGTCCGGATGGATTCGCCGGGTTTTGTGAGGTATTTGAGCAAATAAGTTAGCGGTGATCTGGACATAGTTTCTCCAACGCTGTGCAGTGGCGGTCCCACTAAAGGAGACCGTCATGAACATTGTTCTTCCCGATTGTCGTAACATTCTCAACGTGCTCGCTGCAGGACCGCTTGCGGCGCATGTTGATGCATACAAACTGTATCTGACCGAACGCGGCTGCGCTGCGCATACGTTTGCCAGTTGTCTGGGCGGCATCGCTCACTTTTCGCAGTGGATTGGCAAACACCGACTGTGTGTTCAATACATCGACGAGGCAGTCGTCGCGCGGTTCCTTGACGAGCATCTTCCGCACTGCCGTTGCAGCAGGGCGAAGCCACGCCACCGGCGCGACTTAAGCGCCGCGCTGGGTCATCTGTTAGCGGCGCTGCGCGCTCAGGGTGTGATCGCGTTGCCGGCAGTGGGCGCGACGCCGGTGGATGACGAGCTACGTTGCTACGATGCGCACATGGACCATGTGCGCGGCCTGGCCCCGAAGACACGGCAGATGGCCTTGCGCATCGTGCGACGGCTATTGACCGCACGCTTCCGTGATGGCCATGTCAATATTGCAGCGATCAAGCCTGAGCATGTACGGCGTTTCTTCGCACAGCAAGCCAAGCTCTATAGCAAGCCC
>CAMDDY010000593.1 GCA_945893125.1 Bordetella parapertussis | reverse complement strand
CTGGTTCGCGCGGTCAGGTACTGGTCACCCGCTCGCGTTTTGGCGCCACGCTCGACGGTTCGTCGCAACCCTGCATTTTTGACCAGGCCCAGATCGAATCCGATTTCGCCGAGGTGCTGGCGGCGCGCCCGCAATTGCCGGTGAGCTTCCTGTTGTACTTTGAAGGCGCCGGCACCACGCTCACCGCCGCGTCACAGGCACAAATCGCGCGCATACTCGCGGCAGTGGCGGGCCGTCCGGTGCCCGATGTATCGATCATCGGTCATACCGATACCGTAGGCGGCGCCGAATCCAATGAACGTTTGGGCCTCGAGCGCGCGCAACTGGTCGCGAAATTGATTGCGGCGGCGGGACTTAAAGTAAGCGAACTCACGGTGACTTCGCACGGTGAGTTTAATCTGCTGGTCAAAACGCCCGACGAAACGCCGGAACCGAAAAACCGCCGTGTCGAAATTACCATTCGCTAGCTGCAGCCGGGCGGCAACAAAGGGGGCTTGAATCGTGGTTGTGGGCGACAGCAGGCAGATTTTTGATCTCACACGCGCGCCGTTCCAGGTGCGCGGCGATACCAATTCGTTTCAGGTGGCCGAGGAGATTGCCGCCTGCTTCCAAGTGGTGGAAGGCCTTTCCGCGAAAGTGACGCAGACGGTAGGCGCGGCGATGTCGGTTATCGGTGTGGCCGGCGATGCGCCGCTGGTGCGCGCGGCGGCCACACTCGCAGCCGAAATCGACGCCGGTGTCGGTGACGGCCGCGCCAATCCGTATCACAACAGCCAGCATTATTGTGAAGTGGTGCTTAGCGCGCTCTACCTTTCAGGGCTGGCGGCGCTGCCGCCGCTTACGCGCGCGCGGTTGGTGGCGGCGGCACTCGCGCATGATTTTCATCACGACGGACGCACCAGTATCGGCATGCCGTTTCGCCTCGAACGCCTGGCGGCGCAGGCCGCGCTGCCGTATTTTGAATGGGCCGGTGTCAGCAAGGATGAACAAAACAATATCGCCGCGCTGGTGCTCGCCACCGAAACCACCGCGGGCGTGCCGTTCGCGCGCAATTGTCACGCGCATTTCGCCCACGGCGCGGTGAAGCCGGCGCCGCCCGAAAGTGAACCCGTGCTGGCGCTGCTTGCGCGTGACGCCGGCATGGCCGAGCAGGCCGTGATGCTGGCCGAGGCTGACCTGCTGCCGTCAGTGGGCCTCACGGTTTATTATGGCGAATTGACGCAATCCAATTTGTCGAAAGAATGGGGCCGCCCGATGACGGCGGTGGACAAGTTGTTTTTTCTGGAACGTATTTTCGGCGACTTTGCGGTGGGACGGTTTTTTTCGCCGAACGTGCAGCGGCTGAAAGAAGCGATGCGCACGAAGGCGGATGCGATCAAGCGCTAGTGCTGCACGCTCATTCCTGTGTGCGAGGGAATGACAGGAGGGCGCGTTAATGGGTAATTCAGGAGAAAATCATGACAGCCACAAACTGGATGCGCGACCCCACGGCGGAAACGTCCGCCGTGATGCGCGCGCGCCTGCAGCCGCCACCGTCACTTGCGGGCAAGACCGTGGGGCTATTTGACATAGGCAAGGCGCGCACCGACGAATTTTTCAATCAGGTTGAAATGCGCCTGCGCGAACGCGGCATCAAGACCATGCGCGTTGGCAAACCCACCAACGCCAAGGTCGCCACCGCGGAAAACCTGGCGCAGATTTCCGCCGCAGTCGATGTGGTGATTATCGGGCTCTCGGACTGAGGCTCATGCACCTCGTGCAGTCTGCACGACCTGATGAACTTCGACAGCCGCGGCGTACCCGGCGTGTCGGTGGTGACCACAGGATTCACTGACGCGGTGGCCGTGCAATCCAAAGCGATCGGGTTCGAGCCGGCGGTGATTTTCACGCCGCATCCGATTCAGAATCGCACAGTGGATGAGCTTAAGAAAATTGCGGACGATGTGGTTGAGCCGGTGTTGAAACTGTTGCAATCGAATTAAACCGCCCCGATAAACTCCACCATCCGCTTGCGTTGTGCCGCGTTCGGCAGCCGCGTGCGCCCGGCGCTGAGATTGTCGATCATGTATTCGGGCTTGTCGGTGCCGGGGAGCACGGCGTTGATCGCTTCGCTTGCCAGCAGGTATTTAAGGAAGAACTGGCCCCACGTCGGCGCGTCGAATTCGGCTTTGGCCCAGTCGGGTACGGTCTTGCCCTGAACCGCGCGAAACAATGCACCTCGGGCGAAGGGCAGGTTGCACAGCACTGCTGTGCCTGTTTCGGCGGCGACTGCCAGCAGCTTTTCTTCCACGCTGCGTTCGGCCATCGAATAATTGACCTGTATAAAATCGAGTTTTTCGGTGCGCATCATCTCCATCAAGCGCTCGTTGGCGCGCGGCTGATCCTGTGAATGGGTGACGCCGATGTAACGGAATGCGCCTTGCGCTTTCTGTTCGCGCACTATGGCGAGTTGCGAGGCGAACATGGCGCGGTCGAGAAAGCCGACGTTATGCATTTGCATCAAGTCGAATTTGGGTGTGCGCAAACGTTTTTGTGATGCTTTCATCTGCGCGGCGAATGCTTCGTTGTCGTTGGAACGCACTTTGGTGGCGAGAAACACTTTGTCGTGCACTTTCATGTCGGCGAGCAAGTCGCCGACTACAGATTCCGCGGTGCCGTACGAGGGCGCGGTGTCGATCATGCGCGCGCCGCCGTCGAGCAGGGTGTGGATGACCTTGGTGCGCTCGGCGCGCTTTTCCGTGTCACCGCCGATGTCGAAAATGATCGCGGTGCCAAGGCCTATCACCGGGAGTTTTTCACCGCTGCGTGGAATGGCGCGCGTCAGCACGGGTGCGGGTATCGATTGCGCGTGCGCGCCGCTGAAGGTTGTGGTTGCGGCGACGCTGAGGCCAAAGGCCAGCAGGTCGCGGCGGGTGTATAGCCCAGATTTAGGTGTCATTTTAGGTTTCATAAAATCTTGAATAAATACAATTAGTTACGATTGGTTGCCGATGGATGTTGCGATGACCGCCGAACGCTTTTCCTGCATTCGCCCCAGCGCCAGTGCCAGCGCCAGCCACGCCGCAGTCACTGGCACTGTGGCCAGCGAAATGGCGCCGAGTTCCATGCCCGCACCGCGCAATGCGATGAACAGCCAGCCGAATAACGCGTCGCTGCCGCGAAACACCACGTTGTCGATGACGTTCTTGGCTTTGTATTTTTCTTCGCGCTCCACCACGGTG
>CAMDDY010000592.1 GCA_945893125.1 Bordetella parapertussis | reverse complement strand
ACATACGGCCCCCGCGCGCTGATTGCCAGTTGCGTAAGCGTGCGCACCGGCGAGTTGGCCTGGCATTGCGACGAGCGAAACGCGCTGAAATCATGCTCACCCAGAAGGCACGCCGCCGCCGCGCGCATGCGCCCGAGATCCAGCGGCGCGTGAAACCAGCCCACGCGCCCGGCGTCGGCGGCAGGCCGCACCGCGTGATTCAGCAACACGTAACGGTAACGCCGCGCCGACGCCGAAAATCGCGCATGAAAAGTATCCGCAACGGGCTTCATCCAGATCACCGCAACCGTGGACGGCAGCAGCGCGTTGACGCCGCGCACCCACGCGGATTCGGGCCGCTCCACCACGCAATCAAAGTGTATCACCTGTGCCAGCGCATGCACGCCGGTGTCGGTGCGTCCGGCGCAAATGGTCGCGATGTCCGCCAGTGGCACGCCTGCAATCCGCGCCAGCGCCGCCTCCAGACGATCCTGCACCGCGCAGCCCGCCGGCTGCGTCTGCCAGCCGCAAAAGCCGGCGCCGTCGTATTCGATGCCCAGTGCGATGCGCATGATTCAGCGCTCCCAAAAAAGAAAAGACCGCGGCAGTATCCCGCCGCGGTCCGGGTAGTACGGCGTGCTGCTTACTTGATGGAATCCAGCAGCTTCTGCGCTTCGGCTTTCTGTGCGGCATCACCTTCGCGCAAGACCTCATTCAGAATTTCCCTGGCGCCGTCCTTGTCGCCCATGTCCTGATAAGCGCGAGCGAGGTCGAATTTCTGCTGCACATCATTCCATTGCGCGTCCTTCTCGCCACCGCCCGCCGTCGTGGCTGAAGCGGGCTTGTCGTCCAGATTCAAATTAATGCCGTCGAGATCCACTTTGAAATCAAGACCGCCATCCCCGGCGGGCGCGGCTGCGGCAGGCGCCGATGCTGCATCGAGGCTCGGCAGATCCAGATTAAAGTCCATCATGTTGGTTTCGACCGCAGGCGCGGCGGGTACGTCAGGTGCTGCGCTCGCCGCCGGCAGATCCAGGTTGAAGTCAGGTAGCGCTTCGGCCTCGGGTAGTGTCGGCAAGGCCTCGACTGCGGCAGGCGTCAGATCGCCGCGCGTCATCATCATGGTCTTGTCCAGACTCGTGTCCGCGGCGCCCTGATCCAGCAGAATGTCGGTCGTGGTACCGAGGCTATCCTCGCCGCTGATGTCGAGATCCACCGTGGCATCGGACACGTCACCACCGCCGATATCGAATATTTCACCGGTTGACGGATACAGTGCATTGGACGGATCAATCGCGTGGCCCATCGACGCGGCCCTGTCCCAGTTTTCGCCAGCGCCACCGGTCAAGGTGTTGAAGTCCTTGGCCAGCTTGTTGAATGCGCCCTTGTCGCCGCGCGCCGCATACACTTCCAGCAGCTTCAGTTGAACGTCCTGACGCTGGGGGTCTTTGCCCATCGCTTCCTTGAGGATGTCTTCAGCCTGATTGTCGCGACCGTGATCGATATAGACTTGCGCCTCCTCGATCGGATCCACCATATCGGTCACGTTGGCGACCGTGGGTTCAGGCGTCGCGGCAAACGCAGCGGCGCCAGCGCCGCCCGCAACGGCGGCGCCTGCCACCGCAGCTTCTACATTGCCGGTAAACGGCTCGGTCTTGGGCACAAACACCGGCGGCTCATCATCGGCCACCTCGGCGCCTTTTTTGCGGCGGCGAACAACCCACCACCCGGCAAGGCCGGCCAACACTGCGCCGCCACCACCGATAGGAACAATGTTATCCATTACCGTATCCATAATGCCGGGCTCCGGCGGCGCGGCCTTTGCGGGCGCCTTCGGTGCGGGCGGCGCGGCCTTGGGCGCAGGGGCAGGCGCGGGCTTCGGCGCTTCTGCTTTCGGTGCATCTATCGTCGGTGCTTCGGCTTTCGGCGCCTCTACCTTGGGTGCATCCGCCTTCGGCTCTGGTGCTTTCGCGGGTTCGGCCTTCGGGGCTTCCTTCGGCGCGTCTTTCGGTGCGTCCTTCGCCGGCGCGCCTTTTACCTCGGGCTTGGCCGGAGCTGCCTTGGCGTCTGCTTTCGCATCCCCTTTGGCCACCAGCTGTGCAGCAGCCAAGGCCGGATTCTTGAGCTCGGCCAGCTTCTTCATTTCCGTGATGGTTTTTTCGAGCGCGGCGACACGATCCTTGGCTTCGGCCAGCGCTTTGTCACGCGCCGCCAGATCTTCTTCCAGCGAACGCACGCGATCCTTGCCGCCCTTGGCCGCCGCGCCGTCGCCTTTGGACAGAACCACGACATCCTTGACACCGGTCGCCGGCGCCTTGTCTTCGACGCGCGCGGTTATTTTGCCTTTGGTCGCGGGCGCCGCATCGGCCACTGCGGGTGCGGTATCCGCCACCTTGGCGCGATATGAATTCCAGTTGGACGCCTGCACGCGCACTTCCTGCGTTGCTTCGCCCGGCGCAATCGCCGCGAGTTGATCGCGCTCCGGCGCGCGAAGAATTTTCCCCGCCTTGACCAGGTTGATGTTGTTATTGATGAACGCATCGGGATTGGCGCGCAGCAAGCCGATCATCATTTGATCCAGCGAAATGCCATCGGGCTTCAGACCAGCGGCAATCTGCCCCAGCGTGTCGCCTTGCTTGACCGCGTATTCGCTGCCGCCAATCGGACGGGAGGGCGCGGCGGAAGCAGGTGCTGCCGCAGCGGGCGCGGGCGTTGCACGTGCCGAAGGCGAAGCAGGCGCCGGTGTTTCGACGGCAACCGGCGGTTTGGCAGCAGGTGCTGGTTTGGCGACCGGAGCAGCAACCACGGGCGCGGTAACGGCGGCGGCCGGCGTTTCCATGCCGGGCGGATCGAGCAGCGCGGAATACTCACGCACAATACGTCCGCCCTGCCAGGAGAGTTCGACCAGAATGTCAAGAAACGGCTCGGACACCGGTCGCGCGGACGTCGCGCGAATAAACGGCCGGCCATCGGAACGGCGCTCAACGCTGACGCGCATACCGCTCAACACCGGGTTAAATTGAAGGTTCGCGGCGCGGTAGGCATCCGGCGGCGCCAACCTCGCGGCCAGTGTCGCGAGTTCCTCTTTCGACACGTTGACCAGATCGATCTCGGCTGAAAATGGCTGGCCGAGCTGCGACAGCACGTTGATCCCCCCCAAGCCGGCTGCATCGACAATACTTGCATAGGGCATCGATACGACCAGACCTGCAGCCACCCATTTCTTGAGTTTGAATTTCCGCAC
>CAMDDY010000591.1 GCA_945893125.1 Bordetella parapertussis | reverse complement strand
TGCACTACCTCAACCATCGCCCCAGAAAATGCCTCGGCTTCAAAACACCCCACGAAGTCTTCTGGAAGAAGCTACACTCGCATCATAACGCGGTTGCACTTCAGACTTGAATCCGCCCTTTCTTGTTCTGTTCCAGTTCGCGTTGAATCATCTTCGCGAATTCCCGAGGCGTGTTACCGATGGCATCGGTGCCGGACGCAGCGAATTTTTCTCGCGTTTCCGGCAAGCGCAGCACGCTGCGGATTTGCGTTTGCAGGTAATCCACTATCGGTGCAGGCAGATTCTTCGGCCCCAGCAATCCCTGCCACGGCGCGGTTTCAAAATCTTTTACGCCAGCCTCGGCCAGTGTCGGCACATCGGGCAGATACGGCACGCGCTCCTTGCCGGAAGTAGCGAGAATTCTCACGCGACCGGATTTAATGAACGCCATCACCGTCGGCGGCGTGGTGAAAATCAGTTGCACTTCGCCACCGAGCAACGCCGTGAGCGCGGGCGCGCCGCCTTTGAACGGTATGGACACCATTTGCGTGTTGGTGAGCATCTTGAACAACTCAGCCGCCAGTGCGCCGGAACTGCTGGGCGTGGCGAGCGCCACGTTGAGTGCGCCCGGTTTGGCGCGCGCCAACGCTATCAATTCCTGCGTGGTGTTGGCGGGCACCGTCGCGTTGATGGCCAACAGCAAGGGCTGTTGGCCGGCCAGCGTAATCGGCGTGAAATCCTTGTACACATCGTACGGCACCTTGCGATAAATGAAGGGCACGATCGTGTGCGCGGCATAGGTGAAAAGCAGCGTGTAACCATCGGGCTGTGCGCGCGCAACGATTTCATTGCCGAGCACGCCGCCCGCGCCGGGACGGTTATCCACCACGAAGGATTGGCCAACCACTTCGCTCAGTTTGCTGACGGTAAGCCGAGCGATGATATCGGTGCCGCCACCCGCGGCCACGGGCACGATCACGCGCACCGGGCGTTCGGGGTAGCGCGTGCCCTTGGCTGACGGCTGCGCCACGGCGTTGGCCGTCAGGCACAGAAACAATAAAATATTGTTTAAAAACAAATACTATTATTCATTCTTCTCTTTCTCTATTGCTGACGGAAACTGCACAACCCCTCCACCGTCGTTCCCGCGCAGGCGGGAACCCATAACACCGTGCCACTTGCGACGGCTTATGGATTCCCGCCTGCGCGGGAATGACGGGGTCAGGAATAGCACGCCTACCGAGACGCCTCTCCACGCACCACCAACGCATCCAACACCCGCGCACCCGCGCCGTTTTCGTAAACCATCAGCGGATTGATATCCATCTCCGCAATCTCATTTTTGAAATCTGCGGCAAACCACGACAGCCGAACAATGGCATCGATCACCGCATCACGATCGCGCACCGCCATGCCGCGCACGCCTTCGAGCATTTTTTTGCCGCGCAGTTCGTCGAGCATCGCGTTGGCTTGTAACGGTGTCACCGGCGCAGCGCGATACGCGACATCCTTCAATACCTCCACGAAAATGCCCCCCAGCCCCGCCACCACTATCGGCCCGAACACCGGATCGCGTATCACACCCAGCATCAGCTCCACGCCGGGGCGTGCCATTTCCTGCACCAGCACGCCGTTGATTCTGGCTTGCGGCGCGTACTGTTTGGCGGAGGCAATGATGGCCTCGTACGTCTCGGTAATTGCCGCCGCACCCTCGACGCCCAGCCGGATGCCGCCCGCTTCGGTCTTGTGCGCGATGTCGGGCGAATCGATTTTGAGCGCGACCTTGCCGCCGATTTTCGCCGCGAGACTCACCGCCTCTGCCGCATTTTTCGCCAACGATTCCTGCGTCACCGTCAGGCCGTAGCACGCCAGCAGTTGTTTGCCTTCGCGCTCGGTGATTTTGTCGCCCAGCGCCTTGAGCCGCGTTTGCGCCAGTGCTTGATCGATGCCCGCCGGACGCACCGGCGTCAGCGCGCCGGATTTCCGCGCGCGAACATACTGGCCAAAATCATACGCCGCGCGTATTGCCCGCGTGCAGGGCGTGGCATCGCGATACACCACCACACCGGCTTCGATGAGATCACGCGCCCGGAAATCTTTTTCGTCCACGCACCCGCCCACCCACAGCATCGCCGTTTGTTTACCGCACTGCTTCATGATTTCGACGGTTTGCAGCAGATTTTTTTTCGTCGGTGACGGCACGATCGGGATCATCACATCCACGCCGGGGTCAGCGGCAATCGTGGTCAGCGCCTTGCGGTAAAAATCCTGATCGCCGGTGGCGGCGGAAGTCAAATCGGTCGGGTTGCCCACCTTGCCGTAGCCGGGCATCAGTTTGCCCAAGGCTTCCTGCGTCTCGGCGGTGAACGCGTTCCATTGCAAATCAAAAATCGCGCCCGCGTCGGCGAGATTGACGATGTTGCCGCCGGTCGGCGCCACCGCTGCGAGACCACGCGCCCCGGGCCATTTACGATGGCGCAGAAACACCGCCGTCTCATATAGTTCGTTGCACTCGTTGACCTGTATCAAACCGTACTGGCGGCACACCGCTTTGATAATGTCGTTGTCGCCCGCTAGGGTGCCGGTATGCGAAGCGGCGGCACGGCTGCCCGCTTCGGTGGAACCGATCTTGAGAATCACCAGCGGCTTTTCGAGTTCGGCGGCCTCAAACGCAAGCCGGCGGAATTTCTCACCGCTCTTGATGCCCTCTATCGCGAGCAACACCACGTTGGTCGTGTCCGAATGCAGCATAAAACGCGCGAAATCCAGCGTGTCGATATCGGCTTCGTTGCCGCAACTGGCTTCGTAGCTGATGCCCAACCCATGCTCCATCGCGCGCCACATCACGTTGATCTGCCCCAGTCCGCCACTGTGACTCACCACGCCGATGTCGCCCGCCTTTGCATGCGCGCCGCGGATAGCCGCGGTGGAAGTCATCGCAAAACGGTCGATGAAATTTACGATGCCGTTGCAGTTGGGCCCCATGAAACGAATGCCGAATGTGCGGCCAAATTCAATCAGGCGTTTTTGCCGTTCGCGTCCCTCGTCAGTGCCGGTTTCAGCAAAGCCGCCGCTGAATACCGTAGCAAAGCGCACGCCGATGGCGGCGCAATCTTCCAGCACGTCGAACACACGTTCGCTCGACACCACGATGCCGACGTGATCCGGCGTCTGCGGCAAATCCTTGATGCCGGGATAACACTTCAGCCCGTTGATTTCTTTCAAGCGCGGATTTACCGGATAAATTTTTCCGGGAAATCCAA
>CAMDDY010000590.1 GCA_945893125.1 Bordetella parapertussis | reverse complement strand
CGATCCGGGATTTCACCGCGATTTCCAATGTCACGTCATCCCCATTTGTACTGGTGGTGCATCCCTCCGTTCCCGCGCGTAATACGCGTGAACTGATCACGCTGGCGAAATCCAGACCCGGCGAATTGAGTTATGGCAGCGGCGGCGCGACCTCCCACCTCGCGGGCGAGTTGTTTAACAGCATGGCCGGCGTAAAACTCGTTCATATCCCCTACAAGAGCAGCGGCCCTGCCGCGACCGATCTGCTGGGCGGACAAGTGGCGCTGATGTTCAGTGCGCCGCCGGCGGTGCTTCAGCACGTGGCGAGCGGGAGGCTGCGCGCGCTGGGTGTGACCAGTACGCGACGGCTTTCCTTTATCGCGGAGATCCCGACGATTGCCGAAACAGGACTCGCCGGTTACGACGTGAACTCGTGGTCGGGACTGCTGGGGCCAGCCGGTTTGTCGAAGGACGTCGTCGCCCGATTGAACGCCGACATCGGCTATGTGATGGGCTTATCCGAGATCAAGTCGCGCCTGCCGCCGCTGGGTCTTGATGCGGCCACCACCACGCCCGAAGAATTTGCAGCCTACTTGCGCGCCGATGTGGCGAAATGGGCCAAAGTGGTTCGCGAGGCCGGCGCGCGCGCGCAGTAAATACAGTCGCGCTACGCCATTACGCCTTTACACCCGACCGCAAGGCCTCCGATAGCGGCTTGACCGACGTCGACGTATCCAGCCGCTCGACAATCGCCAGCACTGCTGCAATCGACGCCGCGGTATTCGTCACTTCGGCCAGGCAGCGGAATTTCTCTTTTGCTTCGTCCTCGGTACACGGATCGGCCGGCGTGCCGTGCGCATCCAGCAGTTTGGAATCGAGCACGCGGCCATCGTTAAGCCGCACTTCGACGCGCGTGCCATAACGCGGATACATCGCTTCAATTTCGGTATCGGCGTAGAGTTCAACGCGCTTCGCGAGGTCGTAGAGGGATGCGTCGTTGAATGCCTCGCCCGCGTAATGGCGCGGGTCGCGCGGATCGCGCGTCAGCGCCACCGCCGCAGTGTAGGGAATGCTGTATTGCGCCGCCATGGTTTCCTTCGGCGCCACCGCGCCGTTTAACGCCACCGCGCGCTGGTTGGTGCCCACGCGCACGCTCTTGATTGAGCCTGCGGTGAGTTTGTTCTCCACCTGCAGCGCGTGCAGCGCCTGCGCGGTGGTGTGGATCACGCCGCAGCACGGGAACACCTTGGTCCACACGTTGCCGATCGCGTAGTTTTGGCCGAGGTTTTTGTCGAGTTCTTCGGGCCGCGACTTGTCGCCGCCGAACACATCCAGCAGGCCGAACTTGCCGTCGAGCGCCGCCAGCGGCGCGGTGAAACCGTGCCGCGCGAGATCACACGCCAGCACGCCGGATTCGGCCGCGCGGCCCGCGTGCATGCGCTTGACCATGCCGCCGCTGCCTTGCGTAAAGCTCTTGATGCCGCTGGAACTGGAACACGCGATACCAATCGCACGCATGACTTGATCGACGTTAAGTCCCTGCACCACCCCGCTCGCGACCGCGGCGCCGACAGGCCCGGCCACACCCGTGATATGAAATCCCCAGCCGGCTTCGCCGATGCCGCGTCCCACGCGTGTCATGGCCTCATAACCCGCGATCAAGCCCAGCAATAGTTGCGCGCCCGATGCGCCGCAACGCTCGGCGGTTGCCAGCGCGGCAGGAATCACCACCGCGCCCGGATGCACATGCGCGCCCGGCGAAATGTCGTCGAGTTCAATGCCGTGCGTGGCGGTGCCGTTGACCAGCGCGGCACGTGCGGCGGCAACCGGTTCTCTATTGCCATAAATCGTCGCGGCGCCCCGTGATTCTTCTTCATAAACCACTTTGGCGGCAATCTTGCCCCACGGCATGACGGCGCCGTAGAGGCCGCAACCCAGCCCGTCCAGCAGTCGGGTTCTCGCTTCACGCACCAATTCAGGAGGCAGGTTTTCAAGTTTGAGCGACAGTAGAAACTCGACCATGTTGCCGGATCGGTTTTGGCTGGCGGAGGACTTCACGGTGGGGGCGGAGAGATCGTTCATGGGGTTCCTTCTGCGCGGTGCGCTAACAGGATGGGGATCGGTAAAAGAATCATAGCACTGCAAATTTACCTCGACACCGAGTTTCATTGATTGAAACCCGATTTGATGCTCGAAACCGTCCATTGACAAGAAACTTCCTCGCGGAGTAAAAAGTCCGTGGTATCAAGCACTGTCCGATTCAGATCCACAATGATAGGAAAAGCGCGATGATGATTGCGAAGTGTTTCGCTGCATGCGGATTCGGCATTCTCACATCCTTGGCGTCGCCCGTGGTCTCGGCTCAACCCTATCCGTCAAAACCGATACGCGTCATCGTCGCCTTTGCGCCGGGTGGCGGCACCGACATCCTGTCCCGCGTCATCGGTCAGAAACTTCAGGAATTGTGGGGGCAATCGGTGGTCATCGAAAACCGCCCCGGCGCCAGCGGCCGCATCGGCACCGAACTCGTGGCACGCGCAATCCCGGACGGCTACACGCTGATCGGCACCTCGTCGGGCCCGTTCGTCATATCCCCCACACTCACCCGCAAGCTCACCTACGATGTGGCAAAAGATTTCGCCCCCATCACCATGGCGGTGACTTACCCTTACCTGCTGACGGCACACCCGTCGGTTCCGGCAAAAACCGCGGCGCAACTCATTGCACTCGCCAAGGCAAGCCCCGGCAAACTCAATTTCGCGGCCGGGGGCTATGCGACGCCCACGCATCTGTCGGCTGAATTATTCAAATTGATGGGCAAAATCGATGCGCTAACAATCGGTTATAACGGTACCGGCGCGGCGCACATCGGCGTACTCACCGGCGATTGCGCCCTGCTCTTCGGCAACGTGATCGCGCAGGCGCCGCACTTGCGCTCCGGCAAGCTCAAGGCCATCGGCATTTCGTCGGCACGCCGCTCGGCGCTGTTGCCCGACATTCCAACCATCGCCGAATCCGGTGTGCCCGGCTTTGAAGTGGATTCGTGGTTTGGCTGGCTGGCCCCCGCCGGCACGCCCGCTGACATCGTGGAAAAACTCAACAAAGAAATCGTGCGTATTGTTCACAGCACCGAAATGAAATCGCGCCTGCTATCCGAAGGTGCGGATCCCGTCGGCAACTCGCCGGCGGAATTTATCGCTCACATGAAATCGGAAACCGCCAAGTGGGCCAAGGTCATCAAGGCGGCGGATATCAAATCGCAATAAACG
>CAMDDY010000589.1 GCA_945893125.1 Bordetella parapertussis | reverse complement strand
GCACGCCGGACTCCGTGCGCAGGTGGCCGTATGCGTATTCGCCGCTGACTTTCAGCGATGCGCTTTTCAGGCCCGCGACTTCGCCGGGGGATTCTTCGAGCAGCTCGACCTTGAATTTTTTATTCTCGCAATACCGCAGATACATGCGTTCGAGGATCGAGGTCCAGTCCTGCGCCTCGGTGCCGCCGGAACCGGACTGGATATCGAGGAAGCAATTGTTGATATCCATCTCGCCGGAGAACATGCGGCGAAATTCCATCTCGGCGACGGTTTCTTCGAGTTTTTGCGCGTCATTGGCGACGGACACCAACGTATCGTCGTCGGATTCTTCGCGCGCCATGTCAAACAGGTCTTGCGCATCACGCACCGTGGAGGCGAGCGCGGTGAGCGAGTGAACGGTGTATTCAAGCGCCTTGCGCTCCTTGCCGAGCTCCTGCGCGCGCTTGCTGTCGCTCCAGACGGCGGGGTCTTCGGCGAGCCTTATGACCTCATCGAGACGATTGCGTTTGGTGTCGTAGTCAAAGATACCTCCGCAGCTCCGAGGCGCGTGAGTTGACGTCGGCGATTTGCTTGGCGATGGCGTTGATGTGTTCGGCTTCCATGATGCACATAATCCTTTAAAGGCCGGATTATACCCGATGGCCTCCTCTGAATTACAAATGCTCCCAATGATCCAGCATCACTTGCGTGGAAACGTTGCCGTTGTATTCGTTGATGCTGAACCGATACACCGCGCGTATCGCGTCAGGCAGCCGTTCATTGTGACCGAACAAAATGCCCTCGAAAATCTTGCCGTCGCGCCGCAGCCGCAGCTTCAGATGACGCTCGCCGACCACGCGCTGCTGCACGATTTCAAACGCATCGAGAAAGCGCGGCTCGGGGAAACCTTGCCCCCAGATGCCGTCGCGCAGCGCGTGTGCGGCGTCGAGCGTGGCATGTTCCACCGGCAGTGAACCATCGGTTTCAATTTCGCGTTCGAGGTCGGCGGGCGAGAGCAGGGTGCGCACCACGTCTTCAAACAACAATTGAAATTTTGCGAAATCGCCTTCCCGTAAAGTCAGGCCAGCGGCGGCGGCGTGCCCGCCAAAGCGCAGAATCAATCCTGGCGCGCGCTTTGATACCAAATCCAGCGCGTCGCGCAGATGCAAGCCGCGTATCGAGCGGCCCGATCCTTTGATTTCGCCATCCACGCCGCGCGCAAACGCCACAGCGGGGCGATGAAATTTATCCTTGATGCGCGAGGCGACGATGCCGATCACGCCCTGGTGCCACTGCGCGTCATAGAGGCTTAACGTGTAGCCGCTGGCGTCGGTGGTTTGCTCCAATGCGGCGAGCGCCGACTCCTGCATCTCGGCCTCGATGCTGCGGCGCTGGCGGTTGAGCGCGTCGAGTTCCTTGGCAATCTCTTGCGCGCGCGCGGCGTCGTCGGTAATCAGGCACTCGATGCCGAGCGACATATCGGTGAGCCGCCCGGCGGCGTTGAGCCGCGGGCCGACGGCGAAGCCCAGATCCTGCGTGCCGGCGCGCGCCGGATCACGCGCAGCCACGCGCAGCAGCGCGGCAATGCCCGGCTGCGCCTTGCCTGCGCGTATGCGATTTAACCCGTGATGCACCAGGATGCGGTTGTTTTCGTCGAGCCGCACCACGTCGGCGACGGTGCCGAGTGCGACCAAGTCGAGGAGGGTAGCCATATTGAAGGATGAAGGATGAAGGCGGAAGGATGACGACCCCCCGTCGGTTTTCATCCTTCCGCCTTCATCCTTCATCCTTGTACGAAGTTCCGCTCTAAGCGCCAACATCAAATAAAACATCACGCCCACACCCGCCAGATGTTTACTGGGAAACGTGCAGCCATGCTGATTCGGATTGATGATGCACCACGCCTCCGGCAGCGAATCACCGGGCAAATGGTGATCGGTGATCAGCACCTTGATGCCGAGGCGATTGGCTTCGGCCACGCCTTCGACGCTGGCGATGCCGTTATCCACCGTGATAATCACATCGGGCGCTTTTTCGCGCGCGGCCAATTGCACGATCTCCGGCGTGAGGCCGTAGCCGTATTCAAAGCGGTTGGGTACCAGAAAGTCGATGGTTGCACCCATGCTGCGCAACGCACGCATGCCCACCGCGCACGCGGTGGCGCCGTCGGCATCGTAGTCGGCGATGATTAGCAGTTTTTTCTTGCCGGCGATGGCATCGGCAAGCAACACCGCCATGCGTTGCAGATTGAGCATCGAAGCGGGCGGGTGTAGGCGTTCGAGTTCGGTGGCGAGTTGCGCTTCGCTTGCGATACCGCGCGCGGCATACACGCGGGCGAGCAGGGGATGCACGCCGCTTTGCGTCAGCGTGCTAACGGCTTCGGGCGCGACAGGGCGAGTGGTGATGGCGGGCATTGTTATTATAAGTATTTGTTTTTACGCCAGAATTTAATAAAATCGTTACGGCGAATAACGAACTGTTGCGCGCCTGCATCGTGGTTGCTGATAAGGGTCAGCGAGGCGATCGCGTTGGATTTGAGCGCATCTGCCAACGGAATGATCCAATCGCGATTGAGCTGGGTCACGGCGTTGCTCCAGGCTTGCGCGTCGCCCTGGCGCATCAATGCTTCGAGCCGTTCAAACGAGAAAAAATGCGAACTGCCATTCAAGGTGCCAAGCGCGATGCGCTCAGGCGCCGATTCAACACGACAACCACCGTGCAGCGCCAGCGCGCGTACCGTGGCGTCATTGCTCCACACCGTGTCGAATGCTGTAGCCGAAGGCGCAGGCAACGTGCCGCCGCCCCACAACCACACACTGTTCACCGGCGCGACTCCGCGAGATTCGCGCGCGTCGTTCAGCGGATGTGCATGCAACAGCATTTGAATTTCAGTGAGGATGCGATGCCAGCGCGCGCTGTCTTTGCCTTGCGGCAGAAAGGGGCGTACATCGCGGCCGATGGCCGTAGCAAGGCTGGTAGTGCTCATCGCGGGCGTGGCGTCGCTGTGCAGGAACCAGCGGTTGAGTTGCGGCGCGTGGAGGGTGACGTTTTCATCGCGCAGATGCGCGGCCAGCGTGGAGGAGAAAGCGGCGGATTCTTCGGCGGTGATAGCCAACGTTTCAGGATCGGCCAGCACCAGCGCATTGCGCCGCGTTTCCAGATGCACCGGCGTGGCGTTGAGCCAGTAGCCATTGCCTCCGGCGAGATTGTTGCTGTTGGCGAGTAGCGGCGCGAGCGGAAAATCCTGCTGGCACGCGATGCCGAAGATACGG
>CAMDDY010000588.1 GCA_945893125.1 Bordetella parapertussis | reverse complement strand
CACCGCATAAACATCATGCACGCCCTCGGGCAAGCGGTATTCGCTCCATGAGCCGCCCGCATTCGCCGTGCCGAACACCTGCCCGGCGCGCGTGACGCAATACACCTGCGCCGCATCGCGCACATGCACAAACACCGACATTAAGGTGGTTTCGCAGGTGATGCCGTGATCGATACGCTTCCACGTCTGCGCCAGATCTTCGCTGCGGTACAGCGAACCATCCTTGCTGAAGGCCGCCGGCGAGAGGCAGGTGTACATCACGCGCGCATCGTGCGGCGACACGATCACATCGCGGCAATACGTCAGCGGCGAAAAGCGCCCGATTTCGGTGTCTTGCCAATGCGCGCCGCGGTCATCGCTGCGAAACAACCCCATGCGGTTGGCGAAAAAAGCCGTGCCCGGTAGCGCCGGTGAAATCGCCAGCGCATGCGAATCGAGCATGCCTTCGCAAACCCCGCAGTGGCGTCCGCCGATATCGCTTTGATAACGCGGCTGCTCGGCGAACTTGAAGAGTTCCGCCGACATATCCGTCCACGATTCACCACCGTCGCTGCTGCGCAGCACGCCGCTGACTTCGAGCGCGGCGTACACGTCATCGGGGCGGCTCGGGTCAGCAGTGATGCGCACGGTGCGCGTCTCGAAACCTTCGCGCTCGCAATGCATGGGGCAAATGGCATTGGGCAGCTTGTGCCAGTTATCACCGCCGTCGAGGCTGCGATACAGCACCACCGGCGCGGTGCCGCAATACAAAATATTCGGTCGCGTCGGGTGGATCGATATCGTCCAGATCACCGCATTGCGATCCGGGAAACCCAGCTTCTCCCAATGGTCTCCGCCATCCGTGCTGCGGTACGGGCCGTCCTGCGTGCCGGCGTAAATCACATCGGGGTTCTGCGGATGCACCGCGAATGCGCGCGCCTCGACGTTTTCCGGCAAGCCCTTGGTCAGCGCCTGCCATTCATTGTCGCCGGGACTGCGGCGAAACAATCCGCCGCGCAGTTGTATGCCTGCCCGTGTTTTGGTGTTCGCGGCGCCCGCGAAGATGCGAGTTTTACCATTACCTGTCATGCTGATTCTCCCTGATAATCAAAAAATTCACCCCCACAACGCCGGCAAATCCGCCACGCTATCCAGCAGATGCGTATGCGGCTCGCGCGCCAGTTGGCTGCGCGTATGCGCGCCGGAAAGCACGCCCACGCTCACCCCCACCCCGGCATTATGCGCCGCCTGCAAATCCGACACCGTATCACCGACGTTGAGCACGTGACGCACATCCACCGTGCCGGTCGCTTCCATCGCGCGAAAAATCATGTACGGCGCGGGGCGGCCTTGTAGTACATCGTCGCCGCTGATCACCGCATCAGCCATTTTTTGCCAGCCTAACGCATCCATCAATAGTGTCGTGATATCACGATCAAATCCGGTGTTGAGCGCAAGCTTGATGCCGCGCTCGCGCAGCCAGGCGAAAGTCTCTACCGCGCCCGCCACCGGTTCGGCTTCACGGGTGAACACGCGTTGCAGGTGTTTTTTGAAGTCAACGTAAACCGTTTCAACGCGCGCGTTGTCATTGCCGTACTTCGGCGCAATCAGCGTTGCAATCGCCTCGCGTTTGGAAGCGCCGCGCACGGCATTGATTTGTGCCGCCGACGCCTCAATGCCGTGATCGGCGAGCGCCGCTGAAAACGCGCGCGCGACCTCGCCGCTGTCCTTGACGGTGGTGCCCGCCATGTCGGACACCACCAAGCGGATCGCCTTCATCAGTCGAAATCCAGCAGTCCGGCGGCCACCAGCCGGTTATCAACACGCTGCACGCTGCGGAAGGATTTGGCGATGCGTTCCGCCCGGGCGATCACATCGGGCTTTTCGGGTGTGCCTTCCAGCATCACCACGGCGTTGCGCACGCTGACACGGATGTTCACGCCGCGCACCAGCAGTTTTCCGTCAACGTTTTCGATGAGCGCGCCGGGCACGAATTCCTGACGCAGGGCCTCGGCGATTTGCCGCAGCAGTACCGCATCGGCAACCGGCGCATTGCTGGTTTGCGGCTTCGCCACCAGGGCCGGCGTGACTGCCGCAGGCGCTGTCTTGATCACGAGGCTGTCCTGATAACCGGTGCGCGCAAGGATGTAATCCACCGCCGCCTTAACCTCGTCGTCGCTCAAGTTGGCAAAGCCGCCCTTCGCACCCATGGCGGAATTCGGCACGCCTTTGATCGCCGCTGCATGCATCGCCGCGCGGCCGCGTTGCCAGCGTGGTTGCCACTCATCGCGCTGCGTGATGCGCGGTGCGTTGCCCGCGCCGCTGTCGTGGCATATGTTGCAAGTGGCTTTGTAGACGGCCACACCTGAAGCGGCATGCACGCTCGTAGCCGTTGCCATCACGCCAATCAACAGCCCTAGAATTACGTAACCATTTGTTTTTATTGTATTTTTTATCATTTCTCGGTCAGGAACGCCATCAAATCACGGTTGAATTGTTCCGCGCGCGTGGTGGTGAACGAATGCCCGCCACCTTTGCTCATGATGAGTTTCGCGCCGGGAATCGTCTGCGCCAGCGCCGCGGAAAAATAACTCGGCGTGATGAAATCGCTGTCGCTGCCCATCACCATCGTCTGCGCTTTTATATTCGGCAAGCCCGCGCGCCGATCAAATTTCAGCAGCGCGTTGATGCGCCCCACCGATACTTCCACGGGCGAAGATTTTGTTGGCGCGCGCGCGCGTTCCGCTTCGATCTCGGCGTCGTGTGCGTTCACGTAATCCGGCGAATACAAAAACAGCGGATGAAACTGTGAATGTAATTCGGGGCCGGCCTGCAAATACATGTCGCGCCGCGCGTGAAACAAGCGGCGGAACCACGGATCACAATGCGTCCAGGTGCTGCACAGCGCGAGCTTCATCACGCGCGCCGGATGTTCAATCGCAATCGTTTGCCCGATCGCGCCGCCGGTGGACATGCCGACGATATGCGCGCGTTCGATCTTCAACACATCCATCAATCCGATCAGTTCCGCCGCCATTTGATCCACCGAAAACTCGCGTTGAATCTGGTCGCTGCCGCCGGTGCCGCGCTGGTCGTAGGTAATCACGCGAAAGTGTTTTGAAAACAATGGCACTTGCGGTGCCCAGTAGCGCCCCACGCCGTTAAGCCCGCTGACGAAAATCACCGGCTCGCCCTGACCCGCGTCTTCGTATTGAATCTCACCGCCTGCTACGGCTGCCTTGGGCATTGCCCCTCCGTTAATCAATAAATTGTAGGTTGGCGCTG
>CAMDDY010000587.1 GCA_945893125.1 Bordetella parapertussis | reverse complement strand
ATGATGTGTTGTTGAAGAACGCGTTGCGCGACATACGCGACGGCGACATCCTCGTGATGCACCTGGGCATACGCTCGCGCAAAGACGCGTGGGCGCCGGCTGTGTTCGATCCGCTGCTTGAAGGGTTGAAGGCGCGCGGATTTTGTTTTGCCACGTTGAAGCGTCCGGCGTGATGGAAGCGCTGCTTTCGGTCTTTGCTGCGGTTCAGGGCTGGATATTCGAGCACGCCGTGCAGCCGCTGTTCTATCATTTTGACCTGATGTCGTACGCCGAAGACGCCTACGAGGCGGTGGGCATGGTGATGACCGGCATGATCGAAATCGGCGTGTTGTGCGCGCTGTTAAAGCCGCTGGAAATCTGGCGGCCGATAGAACGCTGGCAGAACAAGCAGTCCGTTCGCGCGGACGTGGCCTACACCTGGCTGCACCGCCTGGGTGTGCTGCCGCTGGTGATTTTTTTGCTGCTGGTGGTGCCGGTGAACGAACTGGATGCGTGGTTGCGCATGAACGACATGGTGCGGCCGAACATTGAAGACCTGATTCCGGGCATGGCGCGAAATGGCCTGTTGGCCTTTCTGATTTACGTCATCGTGTTCGATTTTGTTGAATACTGGATGCATCGTTTGCAGCATCGTTTTAATTGGTGGTGGTCGCTGCATAGTCTGCACCACAGCCAGCGGCAGATGAGCTTCTGGACCGATGACCGCAACCACCTGCTTGATGATGTGTTGACCTCTGCGATAGTGGCGATGGTTGCGCTGGCGATAGGCGTGCCGTCCAACCAATTCGCGATGATTATTATCGCCACGCGGGTGATCGAAAGCCTGTCGCACGTGAACGCGCGCGTGGATTTCGGCTGGCTCGGCAACCGGCTGCTGGTGAGTCCGCCGTTTCATCGCAGACATCACGCTATCGGCGCCGGGCACGAAGGGCGTTATCAGGGGGTTAACTTTGCCACGCTGTTTCCGCTATGGGATATTGTGTTTCGCACGGCGGATTTCACGCCGGGTTATCAACCCACGGGTATCCGCGATCAACTCGAAGGCCGCGATTACGGCAGCGGCTTCTGGCGGCAGCAATGGTTGGGTCTGGTGCGATTAAAGAACGTTTTGCTTCGACGTGCGGGTCAATCCGGCGTCGTTTAAACAATTTTGATGGTGGCTCCCGTGGCCGCCGATTTGAGAATCGCCTCAAGCACGGTGACGTTGTGTTCCTCGTCGCCACCCGTGATCGCGAGCGGCTGCCCGGCCTTCACCGCGTCGGCGAAATGCTCCAGTTCCGCGCGCTCGGTGCTGGTGTCGGGAAAGGTAATGATTTGCGGTTGCGGATGCACATAAGGATTGGCCGGATCAAAAAAGCAGGTGCGCAGCGTCCAGGTGGTTAGATGCTGCACGTCGCCGACTTCCATCCAGCCTTTGGATCCCAGCACCTGCAGACGCCAGGTTTCAGCGGTGGCGATTACCGTGCTTAAATACGCGGTGGCGTTGTTGTTGAATTTGAACAACATCGATGTCGTATCGTCGGTGCCGTAGTCGAGTGCCAGGCGCGAGCTTTGCGCGTACACGCTGTCGATGCGACCGGCGAGATAGAGCATCGCATCGACCACATGCACGCCGCGCCCGGTCATGCCGCCGCCGGGGCCTTCGTCGCGATTTTGCCGCCAGTGTTCGTGGCCCACGCGATACACGCTGGGGCCATTGAAGTTGCCTTCCATGTGCAGCAGCTTGCCCAAGCGCCCGTCCTCGAGCGCGCGCTTCATCTCTTGCAATGCAGGCTGGAATCGCCAGTTGTAGCCGACGGCCAGCGTGATCTTGGCCTCAAAGCAGGCGCGCAGTGCGGCTTGCGCGCTTTCGGTGCTCAGCGTAAACGGTTTTTCCGTGAACACCGGTTTGCCCGCTCTGGCGGAGGCGATGATTTGCTCGGCATGCGCGGTATGCGGCGTGGCGAGAATGACTGCCTCGACTTTAGGGTCGGCGAGCGCCTTGTCGAGACTATCGACCAGCGGAAAGCCGTTGGTATCCGCGTACTCGCGCGCGTTTTCGGGATGGCGCAGCACACCCATTACGATGCGTATTTTGTCGCTCTTGCCTTGAATACTGTTGACGAGGTTTTGTCCCCAGCGGCCAAGGCCGACTATGGCTGCGTTTAGCATAAATGTATGGTAACTATTTGTTTTTAAAGTATAATTTATTCTGCCGCCGCGCCGGACCACGGCGACATCACATCGCCCACGCCGTAGTGTTCGCCGTCCGCCGCCTGGTACACGCTGCTGGGGCAAGCAAAATTCGTCGGGTACACGACGAGCTCGGTCAGGCTAACGGGGAACTCCGTTTTGAGTTTTCGGATAATCGTGTCCGGCATGCGTGGATCAACGCCCACGGTGTCACCGCCGCTGGCGTCGATGCGCGGATGATGAAACGCATCTTCCAGACTCATGCCGTGGTCGATCATGAACGACGTTAATTGCAGCACGGCGGGGAAAATCTTGCGACCGCCGGATGCGCCGACGGCGAACCACGCCTTGCCGTCCTTATGCGCAATCACCGGACACATATTGGTGAGCGCGCGTTTGTTCGGCGCGAGCGAATTGGGCGTGCCGGGGCGCGGGTCGAACCACATGATGCCGTTGTTCATGAGTATCCCGGTTTCGGGCAGCACCACTTTCGAGCCGAACACCGACAGCAGCGTTTGCGTATGCGCCACCATATTGCCTTCGCTATCGACCACATTGAAATGCGTGGTGCAGGCCGGGTCGCGATGGTCACCTTGTTCCGTTATGTCACCCATGGTGGCGAGACGCTCGGCGAAGGCTTCGCGCAGCACCCTGGCGTAGGCCAAGAACGATTCCGCATCCGGCCTGCCTTTGGTGAAGTTGATGCCGCGCAGATTATCCAGCGCGCGCAGCATCGACGGCCCGGCGGTGAGGTTGGGTGCCAGTGCCAGTTGCGCGCCGTGATACTCGGTGTTGATCGGATCGACGATGCGCGCGTGATAACGCTTCAGGTCGTCAGCGGAGAGTATGCCGCCAATCGCCTTGATGTCGCGTGCGATGCTCTGTGCGATTTCGCCTTCGTAATAATCACGCGGGCCGGCATCGGCCAATCGCCGCAGGGTTCTGGCGAGGCCTTTGAGTTGCAGGCGTTCGAGCGCGTTGCCCGCGGGCGTGACGGGTGGAAAACCGCCGGGCAAATACACGCTGGCGGAACTGGGATATTGCGATAGCTCTTTCGCGGTTATCGCGATTTTCAGCGTGAGATACCAATCGAC
>CAMDDY010000586.1 GCA_945893125.1 Bordetella parapertussis | reverse complement strand
CGACCGCGTGGCGACGCTGATGTGGAACCACTACGCGCATCTGGAAGCCTATCTCGCGATTCCGTGCGCGGGCGCGGTGCTGCACACGCTGAATCTGCGGCTGCATCCGGACGATATTGCGTTTATCGCCAATCACGCGCGCGACCGGTTTTTAATCGTCGATGACGTGTTGCTGCCGTTGTTGGAAAAATTCAGGGCGCAGGTCAATTTTGAGCGCATTTTTGTGGTGCCGTTGACCGGGCAGCCGGTGCCCGCCGGATACGACGACTACGAACAACTGCTCGCGGGTGCAAAGCCGTTTGTGCCGCCGGCCATCGATGAAAACGACGCCGCGGGTATGTGCTACACCTCCGGCACCACCGGCAAACCCAAGGGCGTGGTGTACACGCATCGTTCCATCGTGCTGCATTCACTGGCGACCGCCACGGTGGATTGCCTGGGTCTCTCCAATCGCGACACGCTGTGCCCGATCGTGCCGATGTTTCATGTCAATGCCTGGGGCACGCCGTTTACGGCGGCGATGGTGGGGGCGACGCTGGCGTTCCCCGGCCCGCATCTGGATGCGGTGAATCTGCTTGATCTGTATCAAGCGGAAAAAGTCACGCTATCGGCGGGCGTGCCGACGATCTGGATGGGCATGCTGCAGGCGCTGCAAAAAGAACCCACGCGCTGGGCGCTGCAAAAGGATTTGCGCATGGTGTGCGGTGGCGCCGCGGCGCCGGAATCGATGATCCGCGCGTTCGATCAATTCGGCATGCGCGTGATTCACGGCTGGGGCATGACGGAAACCTCACCCTTAGGCGCGGTGAATTTCATCAAGCGCGAACTCGATGGTTTGTCGCCGGATGAGCAATACGCGGTGCGCGCGAAGCAGGGCGTGCCGCCGCCGTTTGTCGAAGTGCGTACCATGAGTGAGACCGGTGAAGCGCCGTGGGACGGCAAGTCGATGGGTGAATTGCAGATACGCGGGCCGTGGGTGGCCTCCGGCTACCACGAACTGCCCGCCGAGCAGGATAAGTGGACAGGCGACGGCTGGTTTCGCACCGGCGATATTGCGATCATGGATGCGCATGGCTACGTCAAGATCGCCGATCGCATCAAGGATCTGGTGAAATCCGGCGGCGAATGGATCAGCTCGGTCGATCTTGAAAACGCGCTGGTGGCACACTCGGCGGTGCAGGAGGCGGCGGTGATAGGCGTACCGCATCCGAAGTGGGATGAGCGCCCGCTGGCGGTGGTGGTGCTTAAATCCGGCCAGTCGGCAACCGCGGATGAACTACGCGCGCACCTCGCGCCGCAATTTGCGAAGTTTTGGTTGCCCGATGTCGTAAAATTCGTGGAGTCGATTCCGAAAACCTCGACGGGCAAGATGCTCAAGGCTACACTACGCGAGCAGTATCAAACCCTTTTTGTTAAATAAGCGAGCGCGCCATGAACAAGCCAGTTGAACAGCAGACCGAATTGAGAATCGACATCGTTTCCGACGTCGTCTGACCGTGGTGTTTCATCGGCAAGCGCAGAATTGAAACTGCGTTAAAGCTGCTCGCCGAGCAGCGTCCCGATGTAAAACCGGCCGTGCGCTGGTTACCGTTTCAGTTAAATCCCGATCTGCCCGCCGAGGGCATACCGCGATCCGAATACATCACCCGCAAGTTTGGCGCGAGTGGCAACAAGTATGAGCGTGTATCCAAGGTGGGCGAAAGCGTCGGCATTCCGTTTGCGTTCGACAAAATCGAAGTGCAGCCCAACACCGTCAACGCGCACCGGCTGTTGCATTACGCCGAACAGCAGGGCGCGCAGGACGCGGTGGCGGAGGTGTTGTTCGAGGCGTATTTCGTCAAGGGCGCGAATCTTACCGACATCGATACGCTGGCGGCAGTGGGGGCCAAGGGTGGCCTTGATCTCGCGCAAACCAGGGCGTGGCTGGCGAGTAATGCCGAGCGCGACGTGGTGGTGGGCGGCGATGCAGAAGCGCGCAGTGCCGGCATCGGCGGCGTGCCGTATTTTATTTTCAATCGTGCGATTGGCGTTTCAGGCGCGCAGGAAGCGGATACGCTGGTTAACGCGATGTTGCAGGCGATGCAGCCGAGCGCGGGGAAGGGCTAACCCGCAGGATGGTTAACCCGTAGGATGGGTGAAACCCATCACAACGGTAGGCTGTGTTTGCGATGGGTTTCACCCATCCTACGTACTGTAGCGATAGGTTTCACCCATCCTACGAACGACGCCTGGCGGCTAGCTTCTCCGCCACTTTCTGAAAATAATCACCATCGACGGCGAAATGTCGTCCACGCATCGCACCCGCGCGCGCCAGCAACACGTTGAATTTTCCGATCAGGGTGTTGCGCTCGGCTTCGTCGCGCGTGTTGTCGAGCATCAGTTCGATTTCGCGCAGATCGCGCAGCGCTTCGACTTCGGGCGGCACATAGCCTGAATTTTTGAGGATGCGATACGCGGCGCGCAATTCCTCCGGCACCATCGCGTCGTCATCGAGTTTGAGCGGCGCGCCCGCGCCCGGCAGGTTGTCGAACGCGCCTTGCGTCTGTGCTTCGCGCACGTGCTTTTCTACCAGGGCGTCAAAACCGGAAATTGGTGGCGGCGGGCGCTTGCGTAACATTGGTGAATTGTTACATAACTAATTGTTTTTAAACAATATTTTACGATAAAATTTTAAACACATCTTTAATCAACGCCACGCGTGAGGCGACATCATCCGTGTTGACGTCGATGCGCAGCCGATCCGGCCCGGCGAGTTTGTAGTTACGCTTGGTCTGGATGAGATTGATGATTTTCATCGGGTCAATCGGCGGCTTGGGCACGAACTGCAACTGTATGGCGGCGTCGCTTGCGTCTATCCTCGCGATGCCGAGCGGCTTGCTCGCCAGACGCAACCGGTGGCAGTCGATCAGCGCGCGAACCGCGCCGGGCGTGTCGCCGAAGCGGTCGATCAGTTCTTCGCGCAGGCGTTCGAGTTCTTCGTCGTTGTCGCAGTTGGCGAGGCGCTTGTAAATCACCAGGCGTTCATGCACGTCGCTGCAATAGTCCGACGGCAGCAACGCGGGCACGTGCAGATTGATTTCGGTGGTGACGCCCAAGGGGGCTGCGAGATCGGGTTCCTTGCCTTGCTTCAGCGCGCGCACGGCGGTATCAAGCATGGCGGCGTACATATTAAAGCCGACTTCCTGCATCTCGCCGCTTTGTGACTCGCCCAGCACTTCGCCCGCGCCGCGAATTTCCAGATCATGCATGGCGAGAAAAAACCCTGAGCCG
>CAMDDY010000585.1 GCA_945893125.1 Bordetella parapertussis | reverse complement strand
AGGCGTTGTAGTGCTTGTCGTGCCGCTCGCTGCGTGCGATCAGCGCCTTTGCGTATTCCACGGGAGAGAGTTTTTTTGTGCGCAGCAGTTCCGCCGCATCGGCGACGGTGAGCCAGGCCAGCTCGCTGGTGGCAGTCATGACGATGCGCCTCCGGTCAGGCTGAACACGTGCGACGGCTCGTCAGCGTAGGTGAGCGTGTCGGTGGCCAGCGCCGCGCGGCGTGCGCGTGCCGCGCGGGTGGAACGCAGCAGTTCCTGCAACTGTTTTTCATCGAGGCGCGTCATGCCGATATCCGCGGCCATCTTGCGCACGTCGTCCAGCGTCAGATCATCGTTTGCCATGGTTGGTATCCCCCTAAATGCGCCGGCGAATCAGCTGCGGCGCTTTACCTTGCGTGCCGCGCGTTGTTCGGCCTCGTATTCCTTGATCGCTTCGTGCGCGGTGGCGAACGCGCTGAGGCTCGCGTAAACACCGGCATAGACGTACACGTGCAGCAAAATCTCGCCGATCTCGCGCTTGCTCCAGCCGGTGCGCAGGCAGGTTTTGACATGCAGCTTTACAGCGCCGGCCTGCGACTGCGCGGCGGTAGATGCCAGCGACAGCGCGGCACGGACTTTGTGATTGAGTCCGGGCCGCGCCCAAACCGTACCCCAGCAGAATTCGTCGGTCACGTCCTCAAACATTTTGAGGAATTCGTCGGCCTCGCGGTAACGACGATCGACATGCGCGTCGCCATGCACCTTGCGCCGCACGACTTCGCCCTTACGGCCAAGTTCACTTTTTGCGCTTTGTTTTTTTGCGGGTACTTTTGCCATGGGTGTTCTCCGTTTATTTTTTAGCCATTGTCGATTTATTCAGTGAGCGCGGATCGCGTCCGCGCCAGCGGCCGGAATCGACCTGTGCGAGAAATTCCGCGACGATATTGTTGAACAGCACGGGTTCTTCGAGATTCACCGCGTGGCCGGTGTTCGGTACCACGGTGAGCATCGCCGACGGGCACACACGCTTGATGAACACGCCGGGGTCCAGACAGTTGTCGTCCTCATCACCGCTCATGATGTGCAGCGGCACATGGCATTTGCGCAGCGCGGATTCAAGGCTATAGATGGTCGGGCGTTTGCCCTGCACGCCGCGCAGCGTGTTGGCGGAGCCGAGCGCGGAATGCCTGGCGAATTCGGCGCAAAAATGCGCGAAGCCGCGCGGATTCTTGTTCTGGAACTGCACGCGCGCCGGGCCGATCTGATAGGGCTTGATCGCCTCCGCCGTGCCCAGCTCCAGAAAACGTTTAATCATCACCTGGTTGTCGCCGAGAAACTGCCCGCGCTTGTCCGGATCGGAGCCGTAGCCCGCGCCGATCACGGTGCATGAAAGCGCCATGCGCGGATAACGCAGGGCAAAGTGCAGCGTGGCATACGCGCCCATCGAGCAGCCGATGATGTGCGCCTTGCGGATTTTCAAATGGCGCATCACGTTGGCGATGTCGTCGGTGGCGATGGCCTGCGAATACTTCGACGCCGCTTTCGGCACGTCCGACGGCGGATAGCCGCGCGCGTTGTAAGCAACGCAGCGATAACGCCGGCTGAAGTATTGCATCTGCGCCTCCCAGCCGTACAGATCATCGGCGAACTCGTGTACCCAGATAATGGGCGCGCCTTTGCTGGATTCTTCGTAATACAGATTCACATCACCAGATTTTGCGTAGGGCATGGTTACTCCTGAATAAAATCGTTATGCATATTCCGGCGCAGCTGCCTGCACGAACTTGGCCGCGTCATTAAGCCTTTCCAGCGACCATGCGATTTCGATCACATCCCACGCATGACATTCCGAACGCGACGCCGCCGCGAGTTCGTGAAATTTCTTTTCGATGTCGGCATCGGTCATGGGTTTTTCCAGCGAGCCGGTGGCGTGCGGTATGTGGCGAGACAGCCGGCGACCATCCTTGAGCATCATATCCACATGGGCCGCCGCCGTGTCGCACGACGCATCGGCTTGCGTCGTCACCTTGCCGCGCAGTTCGACAATGGCGGGTTCGCGCACGCAGGCATCGGTAAACTGCGCCACGCCCGCCGCGCCCTGCACGATGGCGGCGGCGACCGCGTGCGCCACCGACAGTTTGCCTTCGAGTCCGCTCGCGGGTTCCGCGCGGCCGGTGATCTCGAGCGCGAGCGGATTCATTCTCACCACTACGCTTTCGACGTCGCTCGCCGCAAAGCCCGATTCAGCGCGCAGTTGCAGGCAGGCATCAATAGCGGCGTGCAATACGATGCCGCACGGATAAGGCTTATAGGCATTGGCGGCCAGCTCCCAGGTTTCGCCGAGGCCGCGCGTGAGTTCGTCCGGAACCGGTTTATCACCCAGCACATGCATAAAGCCGCGCGGCGCTTCGAGCACGTGCTCGGAACTGGTGAAGTTACGTTCCGCCAGCAACGCCGCGACGAGGCCGCCACGCGCGGCGTGGCCGAGGTTGTAGCTTTTGCCCATGCCGCCCATCATCTCGCGCAGGCCGCTTGCCTGCGTGGCGGCGAGGCCGAGCGCCCATGCCGTTTGCTGTGTGTCGAGTTTCAACAGCTTCGCCGCGCCCGCCGCCGCGCCGAACACGCCGCACGTCGATGAGATATGCCAGCCGTGCGCGTAATGCCACGGCGACACCGCGTTGCCGACGCGGCAGCCGACTTCGATGCCGAGCACGAAGGCTTGTATGAATTGCGCGCCCGTCACGGGCCGATGTTCGGCCAGCGCGCACAAGGCTGCGGCGACCGGCACCGTGGGATGCATCACCGTGCGCAAGTGCGTGTCGTCGTAATCGAGGATGTTCGACGCAATGCCGTTGATGAGTGCTGCATGCAGCGCGTCCATTTTTTCGCGGCGGCCGATCAGCGACGACGTTCGCGGCCCGGAGAATTCATTCAGCGCGGTGATCGCGCGCTTCACCGTTTCATCGCGGCAGCCGCCGATGGCGCAACTGATCCAGTTGAGCAGCGCGCGCTTCGCTTCATGACGCATGGCTTGCGGTATGTCGCCCCAGCGTGATTCGGCGACAAAGCGCGCGAGGGTCAGGGTTTCATTCATGCAGCGCTTAGCACCATGAAATGGATATAATGTGAGTATTTGTTTTTATTCATTATTTGTCTCTGGTCAGCGTGAGGGAAATGATTGTACTTTAAGTAAGCGTGACGTATGCTGTGAGTTATGAACGAGTTGCCGGATCAACTGCCGAATCTGTCGAGCTTTAGCCACGAGCAGAAGGACGAACTGATCCGCATGTTGTTTCCA
>CAMDDY010000584.1 GCA_945893125.1 Bordetella parapertussis | reverse complement strand
GTTGGCCGGGTGCCCGCTGGAAGAAAAAATCTCCGAGTTTCACAAGGCCAAGACCGAGGGATACGCCATCGGCGCGCTGGCCATCATCACTGTCGATAACCCGATGGCGGCGGCGACCGGGCACCGCATCTGCAACGATTGCATGAAGGCGTGTATTTACCAAAAGCAGGAGCCGGTTGATATTCCGCAGGCGGAAACGCGCACGCTGAAAGACGTGCTCGAACTGCCGTGGGGCTTTGAGATTTACAGTTTATTGACGCGCTGGAATCCGCTGAATCTGCGCAAGCCGTATCCGCAAGCGCCGACCGGCAAACGCGTGCTGGTCGCCGGCATGGGGCCTGCCGGATTTTCGTTGTCGCATTACTTGATGAATGACGGACACACGGTCGTCGGCATCGATGGATTAAAAATCGAACCGCTGCCGGCGAAATTTTCGGGTGTTGAAGCAAACGGGCAACGCACGCCGTTCATACCCATACGCGATATCCGCGATCTGTATGAACGTCTGGACGAACGCATGATGGCCGGTTTCGGCGGTGTAGCGGAATACGGAATCACCGTGCGTTGGGATAAAAATTTCTTAAAAATCATCAGGTTATTACTTGAAAGACGCGAGCAGTTTGCGCTCTTTGGTGGTGTGCGCTTTGGCGGCACGATCACGGCCGACGACGCGTTTGCGATGGGCTTCGATCACGTGGCGCTGGCCATCGGCGCGGGGCGGCCCACCGTGCTCAATATGCCCAACGGGCTCGCGCGCGGCGTGCGCACTGCTTCGGATTTTTTAATGGCGTTGCAGCTTACCGGCGCCGCGCGCACCGATTCGATTGCCAACATGCAATTGCGCTTGCCGGTGGTGGTGGTCGGCGGCGGTTTGACCGCGATCGACACCGCCACGGAATCGCTGGCGTATTACCCGCTGCAAGTCGAAAAATTTCTCAAGCGCTACGAAGCGATGGCGCGCGAGCATGGCGAAATGGCGGCGCGTCTCGCGTGGAACGACGAAGAGCGCGTCATCGCCGATGAATTTCTCACGCATGCGCGCGCACTGCGTTCCGAGCGCATGCGCGCGGTGGCGGAAGAGCGCGACGCGCGGATTGTTGAGTTGCTGCAATCGTGGGGCGGCGCAACCATCGCGTATCGCAAGCGGCTGATCGATAGCCCGTCCTACACGTTAAATCATGAGGAAGTACACAAGGCGCTCGAAGAAGGCATCACGTTCGCCGAGGGTCTGACGCCCACCGGTGTTGACGTTGATTCATACGGCCACGCCTGTGCGTTGAAGGTGTCGGTGGCGGATGGCAGCGAAATCGCCATGCCGGCGCGCACCGTGCTCATCGCGGCAGGCACGCAACCGAATACCGTGCTGGCGCGTGAAGACGCCGCCAACTTCAAGCTCGATGGGCGTTATTTTCAGGCGCACGACGCGGCGGGCAAGCCGATAAGCGCTGAGAAAGCCATCTCAAAACCGAATGAAATCAATGTGCTGCTGTCGAAGCAAGCCGATGGTCGCTGCATGAGTTATTTTGGTGATGTGCATCCCTCATTCTTTGGCAACGTGGTCAAAGCCATCGGGAGTGCCAAGCAGGGGCATCCGGTGGTGAGCAAGGCGCTGCAAGCCGTGCAACCAGCCGTCGCAGTAAGTGATGCGGCGTTTCTCGCGCGCTTTAACGATGAACTGCGCGCCACCGTACACGAAGTAAAACGACTGACACCGATGATTATCGAAGTGGTGGTGCGCGCGCCGCTCGCCGCGCGGCGCTTTCAACCCGGCCAGTTTTACCGCCTGCAAAACTTTGAATCCAGCGCGCCGAAAATTGAAGGCACACGCCTCGGTATGGAAGGTCTCGCGCTCACCGGCGCTTGGGTGGATCGCGAGCGCGGCCTGATGTCCACCATCGTGCTGGAAATGGGCGGCTCCAGCGATTTATGCCTGACCTTGAAACCTGGCGAGCCGGTGATCCTGATGGGGCCCACCGGCACGCCGACGGAAATTCCATCCGAAGAAATCGTGGCCCTGGTTGGTGGTGGATTGGGTAACGCGGTGTTGTTTTCCATAGGACAAGCAATGCGCAAAGCGAGTAGCCGCGTGCTGTACTTCGCCGGCTACAAGAAAATGATTGACCGCTACAAGATCGAAGAAATCGAAGCCGCCGCCGACATCGTGGTGTGGTGCTGCGACGAAGAACCGGGCTTTACGCCATCGCCCAAACGCCCGCAGGACAAAACCTTTGTCGGTAACATCGTGCAGTGCATGCACAGCTACGCGATTGGCGATCTCGGCGTGCAATCGATCCATTTGAAAAGCGCGGATCGCATCATCGCCATCGGCTCGGATCGCATGATGGCGGCAGTGGCGCGCGCGCGTCACGAGATATTGAAACCCTTTGTCAAAGCGCAACATTTCGCCATCGGCTCCATCAACTCGCCGATGCAGTGCATGATGAAAGAAATCTGCGCACAGTGTCTGCAAACCCATATCGATCCCGCGACTGGTAAAACCAGTTACGTGTTCTCGTGTTTCAATCAGGATCAGCCATTGGATAGCGTGGATTGGAACGGCCTCAATCAAAGGCTGCGGCAGAATTCCGTGCAGGAAAAATTGACTGCCGAATGGCTGGATCACTGCCTGCTGAAACTCGGCGCGCGAGAGATGCAGCGGATTTAGGCATGCCGGCACCGTGCGGCGCGGTGGCGCGACTACCGATAGTTCGCCTTCGCTTCATCAACCAACACTCGCCAGTTACGCGGCAATTCAATGGGTTTGATGGTGGGGTCCGCGTGGCCGCCTTCAAGTGTCATGAGCCGGTTGCGGTGCGGATCGCCGCAGACGACGATGTGCAGTATTTCCGGGCCCGAGAGCAGCCGCACCTGATCATCGGGCGCGCCCGCGTACTCGGGCGGGAATACGCCAGCGGCGGCTTTTGCCCGAGGCGATGAACGTTCCTTGGCGGTGGTGTAGCGCGTGATCCACTCGAATTCACGCAGGGAAATTCGCGTGTTTTCCCAAATGTATTGCTTGACGGCCTGCTTGGTATAGCCCGCGTCGTGCAGCGATTGGGCCAGCGTGGCCGTCAGCAGCACGGTGATCATGGCTTTTTCCGCGTTCTCCCCGCTGCCCGGAAAGGTATACGCGCGTTTCTTTTTTACGAGTTCCCGGCAAATCACATCCAGCGTTACCTGTGCGCCGGATCGCTCGCGGGTGCTGGTGGGGGAGGGCACGGGTCCCCAATTGTTGGTGACCCCCAGTGTGACCGTGCTGGCGTCGGCGGCGAACTCGTGT
>CAMDDY010000583.1 GCA_945893125.1 Bordetella parapertussis | reverse complement strand
CAGTTCCGACGACTTGGATCCCGAACAACAGATCATCATCGTCTTGCCGGCTTTGCGTTCCGATTCGGTAAGTATCATGTCGCGGTGGTCGGGGGTGCCGCTGATGACCTTGGTCTCGCAACTGCCGCACACGCCTTCCATGCAGGAATAGGGCGCGTCTTCACCGGCATCGAGCAGCGCATCCAGAATGGTCTTGCCCTCGGCAACAAAAATATTTGTGCCCGAGCGCTGCAACACCACATTGAAACCTCCGCCCTTGGCGGCCTCTTCGCGCGCCGAAAAATACTCGACGTGCACGGTTTCCTCGGCGCGCCCTTTGCACGCATCCTCGAACGCGGCAAGCATGGGCAGCGGCCCGCAGCAATACAAATGCGTGGCGGGCGCCATGGCGGCAATGATTGCCTTGAGATCCAGCATCTTGCCGCCGGGCACCTGGTCGTAATTGAAGATCGCCTGCTGGCCGCCGGACTTGCCCAATGCCTCGATACCCTCGCGATAGGCCGCGTGTTGCGGCGTGCGGCTGGAGTAAAAAAGCTGCCACGACGCGCCAACCTCGGCCATGCGCCGCACCATGCAATACATGGGCGTGATGCCGATGCCGCCGGCGAAAAACACGCTGTGCGGCGCCGACTCGGCAAGAGGAAAGTTATTGCGCGGCGCGCTGATGGTGAGCTTGTCGCCGACTTTAAGATTATCGTGCACATAACGCGAGCCGCCGCGGCTTGCCGGATCGCGCTGTATGCCCACCACGTAGCGATGCGTTTCGCCCTGGCGATTCACCAGGGAATAGCTTCGCACCATGCCGTTGCCCAGATACAGATCGAGATGCGAGCCGGCGTCGAAGGCCGGCAAAGCCGCGCCGTCCGGGTGGCGAAATTCGAAACTATTTATTCCCAGGGACTCCCAGGTGATGGCGTGCAGCCGAGTTTCTATTTTATGTATGGGATTTTTGGATTCTGACATGAGATTACTTTTGACGATAAAAATTGCCGGCGTCGACACGGTTGACGGCGCGGGCGGGATCGAAGGTGACGCCGATGGGATCACCGCCTTGTTGCACGAGTTGTATCTGGCGTTTGAGCAGTCGGCGCAGCATCACCACGCCCTTGTCGCTGGTGGCGAGGTTTTCCTCCGAGTGAAAGCTGATCGGCCCCTGCCCCACCTGCGCCTCCCAATCGCCGGGGAAACGCTGATGTTCGTCTTCAGTCAATTCCGACCAGTTTTTAGCGCGGGTAGACACCCTGCCCTTCCAGTCCTCCGGCACGCGCATGGCGTGGAACAGTCGGAAATGCGTGTCATCCACCGGCACCACCCAACCAATCGATTGGGTCGGGCCGCCCAGCAGGCGCACGTCGGGAACGATGCGTACATGCGGAAACAGCGCCAGGGTGACGCGATCCATTTCCCGGCCATCCTCCAGTTTGCGATAGGCCGAATAACGCATTCCAAGCTCGTGATAATCCCAGGTGACATCCGGCATGATGCCCATCTCAGGCACGAACTGAACGCCTGAGAAGCTGGTATGCAGTATCGGGATGTGAAAAGGGTCCATGATGTTTTCCCAGTCCTGCAGCCAGTTGCACGGGACGATCTCGACCGTGTCATCGCCGCCCGCGCCGAAACTGGAGCTTACCGAAACGATTTTTTCGCCCTTGGGGATATCCTCGAATACATCCCAGCGCTGGATTTGCGGTTGTTTTGCAGCCGGCCCCATGTAGGCCCACACCAGGCCATAGAGATCCTGCACCGGGTACCAGGGCTGACGCACATTCTCCTTGTGCAAACCGCCCTGCGGCTCGCAGGGCTGATCGATGCAGCGGCCTTCAACATCGTATTGCCAGCCGTGATAGCAGCAGCGAATGCCGGCTTCATCGACCTTGCCGTAATACAGCGTGGTGCCGCGATGCGCGCAACGCGGATAGAGCAACCCGGGACGCCCCTTGCCGTCGCGAAACAGAATCAGGTCTTCGCCCAGAATGCGCACGTTTTGCGGGCGCGTCGCGACCTTGGCCGACACCGCGACCGGGTGCCAGTAACGGCGCATGAATTCGCCGCAGGGCGTTCCGGGGGCGACTTCGGTCATCTCGGCGTCCCACGTCAAAGGGGCGCGACCGTAGTTGTTGCCATTGTGGTTTTCAGGGGTATTTCTATTTCGCGGCGCGGCTTGGTCCATTTTGGATACTCCATTCAGAGCCGCCTATTGTAGGGCGAGACAGCCCCCGATGTTTATTTCATGGAGGGTCGACAGCCGTCATCGCTATCGGGGTGTGCTCGGGCCGAAAAATAAACCTTGTGGTCTACGCCTACGCGCGGCCACCGGCCGTGACAATTGAACCTAGGGTTTTGCCAGCCACGCTCGCAGACGACGAGCACAATCTTCGTTAAACCCCAGGTCTGGATCGACCTTGATCAATGGCGCGTCGGGCCGGTATAGCTCGGGGTCGTCGTCCAATGCGATCCATTTCATCCCCTGCAGTTTGTTCTGGCTCAGGTAGGCGCGGACCTCCGCATGCCGGACGTATTCTTCGGCATCCGGCACGTCGGGCGTGACACCCTCGATCCGCGCAGCAATTGCCACCGAAAATAAACCGCGCAACGCCTCAAGGCTATGCACCAGGCGCCAGGTCGAGGCGATCACGACTTTGGCATCGGGATGGATCAGGATCGCCTCCTCGAAACACTGAACGCAGTCCTCATCCAGCGTAGACATCGGCGATGTCTGGCGCCGTAATACGCCGTCGATATCTAGAAAAATTCTCACTGGAATGCCCCTCGAAACCCGCAGTTACCTGGCAAGCGCCACTATCCAAATTGCGAAAAACCGAACCTCATCCAAAAACCTGTCTCCCGACTGCCATAGCTTCACATGGTTAGAGTACACGCGGTTGGGGATCTGGTGCAATTATCGAGAAGTTCATAATTCATGACAAAACATGCCTCTTACGAGGCTGTCATGTATTTGGGAATGATCAATAGCAGTTCATTTAGAAAGCGCAATAGCGTACAGCACCAAAAATGACGGAGCGATGCTGTACCACTTGATGTGAGGCGTGAAATGTTCCATGCTGAACGAATAGCCACTTCGGATAGTCCCCATGGTCAATTGGCGGTGCCGGCCACGCATAGCGACGCTATGTTGCCTTCCCGGATTTCTGATCCTGGCAGCGACAATACATCCGTCTAAGGCCCAAGATGCCTCAAAGGCTGAGTCCCGGCGCGCCGACCAGAAGTCAAATTACCCAGCGACGGGTGATGGCTTGGAGTCGCCTAAAGATTCGAGG
>CAMDDY010000582.1 GCA_945893125.1 Bordetella parapertussis | reverse complement strand
TCGCCTACCTCAAGGCCAATCCGGGCAAATTGAATTACGGCTCGCCTGCACCCAGCAGCGCCAACAATCTCGAAATGCTGATGTTCATGATGGCCACCGGCACGCAGGCGCAGCAAGTCGCCTACAAAGGCGGCGCCGGGCCGGCGATGATCGGCCTGCTCGGCAATGAAGTGCAAGCCATGTTCGTGACCTTTTCTTCCGCCGTAACCCATGTGAAAAGCGGCCGCGTGCGCATGCTGGCCGCCGTGTCGCCGGAGCGCATCCCTGCCCTGCCCGACGTGCCCACCATGCGCGAACAGGGATTGAATATGGTGGTCGGCTCGTGGCAAGGTATTTACGTGCCTAAAGGCGCGCCTGCGCCAGTCATCAAAAAGCTTTTTGATGTTGCGCAAGACACCATGAGAAATTCCGAAGTCACGAAGCGCATGGCCGACAGTGGTGTCAGCATCGTCACCAGCAAGTCACCCGAAGAGTTCGCCAAGTTCTGGAAAAGCGAACACGAGCGTTTTGCAAAAGTCATCCGCGACGCAAAGATTCCCACGGAGTAAATCATGAATTTCGCCATCGAAGATTCCGCCGAACAAAGCGCGTTTCGCGCCGAAGTGCGCGCGTTTTTTGAGAACAACATCCCGCCGAATCTCGAACACTCGGTGGACCCGTGCGACATGAGCTACGAGCAGTATCTATTGCGACGTGATCTGGGCCGCGCGCTGGGCAAACAAGGCTGGCTGTATCCGTCGATGCCGAAAGAGTACGGCGGCGGCGAGTTGTCGGCCGAACACGTCGCCATCCTGGCCGATGAAATGTCGAAACTCGAATTGGGATTGCCGCCCTACTACGACGCCGGCGGACGTATGTCGGCGCCGACGATTTTGGTGTGGGGCACGCCTGAGCATAAGCAGCGTTTTCTGCCGCCGATTTGCCGCGGCGAAGTGCGCACCTGGCAATTACTCACCGAACCGGGCGCGGGTTCCGATCTCGCGGGTATTAAATCGACGGCGATCCGCGATGGCGACGTGTATGTGGTCAACGGCCAAAAAATGTTTGTTGGCAGTTCGCACGGCGCGGATTATTCGTGGACGATACTGGTCACCGATCCCAAGGGCGAGCGCCACAAGAATCTGTCATGGCTGATGATCCCGATGAATCTGCCAGGCATTACCGTCACGCCGATGGATTTGCTCGCCACCGGCGGCGAAGGCGGCAGCGGCTCCGGCGTAAAAAACGCGGTGTTTTTCGACAACGTGCGCGTGCCGGCGGATCACCTGGTCGGCGGCGAAAACAACGGCTGGAAAGTCGCCACCACCCATCTCGAAGTCGAACACGGCGGCATGGGGCGTCTCGCCGACCGCCGCGTGATTTACGATTTCATCAATCTGTGCAAAGAGCGCCACGATGGCTGGGCCATCGCCGATGATCCCGGCGCGCGTGCGGAACTGGTAGATCTTTATATTGAAGCAGAAATTACACGGCTATTTGCAATGCGCAATCACTGGCTGTCACATGCCAATCAGCCGCGCACCTACGAAGGCTCGCAATACAGCCTGCGGCGCAAGCTGTCAGGGCTCGACATCGCGGAAAAAATGTTGCGCATCGCCGGACCCTTGGTGCTGACCAAGGACAAACGCTGGGCGCCGTTGAAGGGTAACATCGAATATTTCCAGCGCGACGCCATCACTGCCCTGCACCCCGGCGCCACCACCGACATCCAGCGCGTGATCATGGCACGGCGCATCGGCATCGGCGGACGCGAACGCGAAAAAGCCGCGAACTTACGCTAGGGCGATGAACAAATGGACCTCTCTCTAAGCGACACTCAACAACTGATTCAGGATTCCGCACGCGACTTCGTGCGCGGCGCATGCGCGCGCGACGTGCTGCTCAAGCTTGACCGCGATCCCGCAGCCGTTATGACGGGTATCTGGAAGCAAGTGGCGGAACTCGGCTGGACCGGCATGGCGATACCCGAAGCCTACGGCGGTACCGGCAACTGCATGACCGATGTGGCGGTGTTATTTGAAGAACTCGGCGTCGGCCCCGTGCCTGGCTCGCTGTTTTCATCGGCGGTGTTGTGCGCGCGCATTTTGCTGGAAGCCGGCAGTGAAGACATTAAGAAGGCGTGGCTACCGCGCATCGCCGGCGGCGAGCGTGTCTTCGCGCTGGCGTTAACCGAAGCCCAATACGGCTGGTCGGTCGACGGCATACGCCTTAAGGCACAAAGCCAGGGCGCGGATTTTGTGCTGAGCGGCGTCAAACTTTTTGTACACGACGCCCTGCACGCAACCGATTTGCTGGTGGCCGTGCGCAGCGGCACGAGTATCAGCCTCATGCGTATAGACGCCAGGGCGCCGGGCGTTGCGGTTCGCGCGCTCGATGGATTTATCGCCGGCATGAGCGAAGTCATGTTCGATAACGTGCGCGTGGGCGCGGGGGACGTGATCCCCAATGCGTGGGAAGCGTTGCAGCGCGCGATGCTGGCGGCAACGCCGGTGTTGTGCGCCTACCAGGTGGGCGGCTGCCGCATCGTCTACGACATGTCGCTCAACTACGCGCGTGAGCGCACGCAGTTCGGCCAGATCATCGGGCGTTTTGCGCGGGTGCAGGATCATATTATTCACATGGTTAACTACCTCGATGCCGCGCGCTGGACCACCTACGAAGCGTTGTGGAAACTCGAAAGCGGCATGGATGCGGCGGCCAGCATCCACGTCGCCAAGTCGGTGGCGTCCGAAAGTTATTTGCGCGCCTGCGACTACGCGCATGAAGTACACGCCGGCATCGGCGTGGTGCGCGAATACGGCTTGACGCTGCACACCAAGATGTCGCGGTCTTTGTATCACTGCCTGGGCGCGCCCAAGGCACATCGCAAACAACTGGAAACCGTGTTGGGGCTGGTGGCGGCGCAACACTGAAAGAGAACACCCGTGGATTTCACCCTACCCGAAGAACTGCGCATGCTGCGCGAAACCGTGGCGCGCTTCACGCGCGAGGAATTGCTGCCGCTGGAAAAAGACGTGATCCGCCGCGAAGCCGAACGCGGCTTGACCGACGCGCCGTTGATTGATCCCGACGCGGAAAAAGAACTCAATCGCAAAGCAAAAGAGATTGGTCTCTATGGCATCGACGTGCCCGAAGAATACGGCGGCCAGAATCTCGGCATGCTGGCCAAATCGGTGGTGATCGAGGAACTCAAAACCAGTATCACGCCGTGGGTGCTGCCGCCCGACAGCCCCAATTTGTTCATGTTGAAAGAAACCTGCAAGGGCGAGCAGATCAAAAAGTATTTTATCC
>CAMDDY010000581.1 GCA_945893125.1 Bordetella parapertussis | reverse complement strand
GGCTTTCGGTATTGGGCTCGATGCGCAAACCAAAGTGGCAGGCCAGCAACGCAATCAGCCCGCCGAACACCAGCCCTTTGCCCAGCCCCAGCCATAGATTGGCCACCGGCACCGCATTGGGCAACTCCGCGATAAAGTACGACACACTGATGTCGAGCTCGTACTGCGCGGCCACCATGCCGCCGATCAACGCGATGGCGTTGGTCCACAGCACAATCAACGGCATCGAAATCGCCAGCGCGATTACACGGGGCAGCACCAGGCGCAGCGTGTACGGTATGCCCATCACCGACATGGCGTCGATTTCCTCGGTGACGCGCATCACGCCCAACTGCGCGGTCATCGCCGAACCGGAGCGCCCCGCCACCAGGATCGCGGCCAACACCGGCCCCAGTTCGCGTACCACGGAAATACCCAGCAGGTTGACGATAAAAATCCCCGCGCCGTAGGCCTTCAACTGCTGCGCCGACAAGTACGACAACACTACGCCGATCAGAAACCCCACCAACGCGGTGATGCCGAGCGCTTGCGCGCCGGTGCGGTAGACATTGGCGGAAATTTCTTTCCACGGCATGCGCGACGGATGCCACACGGCATCCACAAAGGCAATGCTAACCTTGCCGAGCAACACCACCACATCGATCATGTGCTGCCCGAGTGTGACCACCGAGCGGCCTGCCGCCCACAACGGCCGCCGCCGTTCCACGGGTTTCACACGCAAGTCCGCCAGCGCAGGCTCGGCCTCGATATGCGCGAAAAAGCCCTCGTGCTCGGGCCGCAGGTTCAGATGCCCGGCACGCTGCTTGCCCCAGGCACGCCACAGCATCATGGCCCCGGCGTGGTCGAGCCGTGAAATCCCGCTCAAATCCCAATTCGCGCTGGACGTGTACTCCGCCAACTGCTGGCGCAGGGCACGAGCCAGCGGCTGGATGGCACGTAAATTCCACGCACCCGCCACCTTGACGACAGGCTGCCCATCCGCGTTGCGCTCGACGCTTAGTGACGGGAAATCCTGGTTTGCTGCTGCGGAAGACGCCACGGGGCCTTGGTGGAGAGAAGCAGCCGGCAAAATAGCCTAGCCATATGATTGAAAAGGGATTTCTTGGATGCTATCGGCAAGCCCTCTGGAAGTCAAAAAAGCCGGATTAGGCATTTTTGCGGCGTTGCACAAAAATTATCGCTCAAGGCCTTGACTTTCATTTTTCCGCCCTTATAATTTGAATTGTGCATCGCAGCAAATCAGGTTTGAATCTGCGATTAAAACAGTGTTATTAATGTAATTAATTGTTTTTAAAGGAGATTTATATGTATCAAGCCCCTGAGCAGTTTGCCGCACTGAACAAAGCCCACCTCGAAACCGCCGCGCGCTTCGCCAATGTAGCCTTCGGCGGCGCGGAACGCCTGTTCGATATCCAACTGAAAGCCACCAAAGCCGCGCTGGCTGACGGCATGGACGGCGCCAAGACGCTGGCCACGATTAAGGACCTGCAACAGTTCGCCGACGTAAAAGACACGGTCGCGCAACCGGCCTTCGAAAAAGCCGCCGACTACATGAAGAGCATGTATGACGTGGCGAGCGAAACGCAAGCCGAATTCGGCAAGCTGATCGAACAGCAATTTGCCGCCTTCAACCAGCAAGTGGTGGTTGCGCTCGACAAATTCGCGGAATCCGCGCCGGCTGGTTCGGAAATGGGCATCACCGCGTTGAAATCGGCACTGGTGACCGGCAACGCCGCCTACGAAAACATTTCCAAGGCTGCCAAGCAGTTCAACGACACCGCCAAAACCAACCTCGAAGCCGCTGCCAAGCGCGCTGCCCCGGTGGCGAAAAAAGCGAAAAAGTAATTTTCAGTTAGCGCGGTAAAAAGCCCCGAGGCGAGAGCTTCGGGGCTTTTTTATTGGCACTGTCTTATAACTCACCTACCAAACACCGGTGCATCCGTCCACGGAAAACGCATTTCCGTGACGCCTTGCTTTAACGCCGCTATCGCCGCCGCGACTTGACCGGGATCACCACGCGCACCCAACTCGATAAAACGTTCCGGCTGCACACGCGGCAAACTGAATATCTTCAACGCCGGGTATTTGCCCTGCACCGCTTTCATCAGATCGATCAACAGGCTCTCGCCCGCTTCACGCACGATGATCGCGGCTTCGCCGATGCGGTTGGCGTCGAATAAATGGCTGTAATGCGTATCCAGCACCCATTGCATCATCGGCCACGCCATCTGCGGAAATCCCGGCAGAAAATAAATGTTGCCGTAGTTGAATCCGGGTATTCGGTTAAACGGATTCGGAATAATTATTGAACCCACCGGGAACGTGCCCATCTCCAGGCGCTGCGGCGTGACGCCCTTGGGATCATCGACGAAACGCGCGCGGATTTCGCTTTCCGCGTCGGGATGCAATTTGAGTTCCACGCCCGCCGCCGCCGCCGCACACTGGCGCGTGTGATCGTCCGGCGTGGCGCCGATGCCGCCGAAGCTGAACACCACATCCGGCAGCGTCAACGCGCGTTTAATGGTGGCGGTAATCAGCGGCGTGTCGTCGCCGAGGTAGTGCGCCCACGCGAGTTCGAGTCCGCGCGACGACAACGACTCGATGAGCTTCGACATGTGCTTGTCCTGCCGTTTGCCCGAGAGGATTTCATCGCCGATGATGATGGCGCCAAATTTCATGTTATTCCCGTGAGGTGTAAAGCGTGAGGCGTGAGGCGAACAATCCCACCCGTGGAGCGGGGGGTTACCCCTCACGCCTCACCCCTAACTAGCTCCGAATATAGCTTTCCAGTTGCTTGATGGTTTCTTCGCGGTCGGCGATGACTTCTTTCACCAGATCCCCGATCGACAATACGCCGGCGAGTTTGCCGTCATCCACCACCGGCAAGTGGCGAATGCGATGTTGCGTCATCAACGCCATACAGTCATCCACCGTTTGTTCCGTACTGACGGTAATGACTTTTTCAGTCATGATTTCGTGCACCGCGGTGTCCTGCGACGAGCGGCCATGCAGAATGATCTTGCGCGCGTAATCACGTTCGGATATCACACCCGCGAGCCGCCCTTCATCCAGCACCACCAAGGCGCCGATGCCTTTTTCCGCCATCAGTTTAATGGCGTCAAGCACACTGGCGCGTGGTGAAATCGCATGCACCACCGCGCCCATCCCGCCCATTCCGTCTTTGCCCTGCAACACCTGTTTCACTGTTTTCATCGCTGCCTCCATACGCACGCTGGTTGGCCTGCCACGACACTACCGGGAACAGTGTAGTCCCGTTGCCGCAAAGGATAAAG
>CAMDDY010000580.1 GCA_945893125.1 Bordetella parapertussis | reverse complement strand
GCGGGTGCCCGGGTGGTGACCGGGCGTCACGATACGCTAACGGTCAAGGGCCGTGCGGAACCGGTAGAAGTCTATGAAATTCTCGATATCAAGGCGTAGGAGATAAACATGCGAACCATCCCATTAATGACTTTAATCACGACGATACTGCTCCTCGGCAGCAGCACGGCGTGGGCCGATGCCGGCATGATTACGCAGCTCAGCGGCGACGTATCCATCACGGCCGAAAGCGGCAAACGCGCGGCAGTGCCGTTTCTGAAAATTGCCACCGGCGACAAGCTCACACTGGGCAACGGCGCACGGGTGCAGATGGTCTATTTCGGCAATGGCCGCCAGGAGGTCTGGAGCGGCGCTGGACAGGTTGAAGTGGGCAGCCTCGACAGCAAAAGCACGTTGAAACCCGAAGTAAAGCAGTTACCGCCGCTGGTGGTGAACCAGCTCGCCAAAACGCCGGCGGCCGGCCAGCAAGGCAAAACCGGTATGGTGCGCGTGCGCTCATTGAGCAACCCGGATGCCGGTGCGCATCTCGACAAGCAATACAAGGAACTCAAAGCCGGCGCTGCCGCGGACGACACCACGCCGGAAGTGTTTCTACTTTCCGGCCTGATCGAAATCAAGGAATTCACGCGCGCCAAAGAAATACTGTCGAGCTTGAGCGGAAAGCCGACCTACCAACCCGTGGTGGATCACTTCACGCCGATTGTGACAGCGGGCGCACCGAAGTAAGTTGTTGTTTTTATTGTATTTTTAAGCCGAAATCGCTGCCACCGACGCAATCGCCGCGAACAAATTCGCCACCGTCTCCTGCTTGATACCGCGCGTGATAAACACGATGCGCGTTTCGTGATCGTCGCTCGGCCACTTCTCCAGTTCAATCGGCGGGTGAAACAAATGCTGCACGCCCTGCACGATCAGCGGGCCTTTGTGCCCCGCCACATTCACCAGCCCCTTCACGCGAAATAAATCCGCGCCGCGTAGCGTGCCCAGCACTTCCATGCACTGCGAAAACGATGCCCAGGTGAATGGGTCTTTGTAGCGCAGGCAAAACGAAATCACGTTGCTGTCGTGCCGGTGCGCGTGGCCGTGTTCATCGTGGCCGTAGTGACCGTGGTCTTCAGCATTCTCCGCGCCCATCCAGCGTTCGACATCTTCAAGACGTGACTGCATGCTGCGCAGCGCCACATCGATCAAAAACGCCAGCTCGATTTCGCCGTTGACCGCGCGTTTCACCGGTGCGCGTGGATTCAGTTCGCGCAGCGCGGTTTCAAGCGCTGCGGCCTTGGCTTCATCCACCAGATCGGTTTTGGTAATCACCAGACGGTCCGCCAGCGCCGCCTGCTTCACCGGCTCGGACAGGGTTTTGATCTGCTCCAATCCGTTCACCGCGTCCACCAGCGTTACCACGCAATCCAGCCGGTATTGCGATTGCAGCATGGTGTCGGTCATCAGCGTTTGCATCACCGGCGCGGGGTCGGCGAGCCCAGTGGTTTCAATCACCAGCCGGTCGAAATCGATAATCTCGCCGTTGCGCCGCTTGATAAACAAATCGCGCATGGTCTCCTGCAAATCGCCGCGCAACACACAACACAGACAGCCGTTGTTGAGCAGCATCATCTGCTCGGACGACACTTCCACCAGATCGTTGTCGATGGCCTGCTCGCCAAGTTCGTTGACGATCACCGCCACGCGGTTCATCTCCGGACGCTTCAACAGTTTGTTGACCAGCGTGGTCTTGCCACTGCCCAGAAACCCCGTGACGACACTGACAGGGATACGGCCTGATAAGGCGCTACGGCCTAGAACGGGAGCTTCCATTTTTTGAGTTCAGTGTTTAGTTTTGAATGTTGAATGTTAAATTTTGAGTGTTGAGTTTTGAGTGTTTAGTGTTGAGTTGAAGTTTGCGAGTGCCTTTGTTAACTCAGCACTCAAAACTAAAAACTCAACACTCAGGCCGCGCAGCGGCCTACTGCGTCCACTCCACCACATACAACCCGCCGGTAAAACGATCCTGACAATACACCACGCCGCGTTCATCCACATACACGTCGTTGATCTGCACCGCGCCCTTGGGCGACAACTTAGGCGTGCCCGGCACAAAGTAAGCGACTTCCTGCGGCTGATACGGATTCGACAAATCATACGCGCGCAAGCCGCCGTTGAAAAACGTCGCCAGAATGATCTGGTCGGATTTCCACGCGCAGTCGGCGGAATAGTTTTCCCACAAGTTGTGCGAGCCGAAACGCCCGCCGCGCTTGCCGAAACTTTCCGGCGACGGCAGCGGCACGGTGGAAATCGGCACCGGATTGGTTTCGTCCGCACCGTTGAGCACCCAGGTCATTTTAGGCCAGTCGGCACAGTTGTCGCGCACGCATTCTTCGGTGGCGATCAGCAGGTTGCTGCTGAACAACGGCATCACGGTATGCACAAAACCGTTGAACGGCGGCGCGTTTTTCCAGCGCGATACCACTTTGATGTCGCCCTTGTTTTTGATATCCAGTATGAATCCGCCGCCGTCGATGTAACCGACGTAGGCGCGATCCGGGCGCTGCTTGGCATACACGTTGGTATTGTGCGCGCGATAGCCGCCGTCGATTTTCAGGCGTGGCGGCGGCGCTTCTTTGTCGCCCTTACGCGTGCCCGGCATCCACCAGCGGCCCGCTTCGGTGGGCTTGCTGGGGTTACGCACGTCAATGATGCGATAGAACTGATCGTCCTTGTCGTGGGTCGGCTCGAAGTCCGGCGCGCCGCTGGCCATATGCACGAATTCGCCGTCGTCGAACCACACCGCATGCACGCCGCGCGAGAATTGGCCTGAACAATCAAAATGCGAAATCAATTTCGGCTTTTCCGGCACGGTGATATCGAATATATCGATACCCGCCGGTTTGTCGTTAAAGCCCTTGGTTTGATACGCCACCACCATGGTGTTGCCCACCACGTCGAGCGAATTGGAACGTACATTGCTGTGCGGCAGATCGGTTTGCACCACGAACTTGGGTTTGCGCGGATCGCTCACATCGAGCGCGGTGAAATTTTTCGGCGCCGATTCATGAGCCATCCAGATGATGCGCCGGCCGTCCTTGGCAATCTGCATGTTGATGCCTTCGCCCATGCCGCCGAAACCTTCCATCTCGTGTTGGGCCAAAAGCTTCATGTTGAACGCCAGGGTCTGTGACGCCTGGCTGCCGGGGGACATCGATGTTGCGTCGCTCATGATTATTTTGCTTTCCGTTGGTTAATGGATTTTCTGCCGCTTGATTTGCCAAGCGCGTTTCGCGGATCGCCCGCCATCCGTTCC
>CAMDDY010000579.1 GCA_945893125.1 Bordetella parapertussis | reverse complement strand
TCGGTCATGGAGCATTGCTCGCCGAGCGCGATCCAGTCACCCGGCTCGTAGCGGCTTTTCGCCAGCACCGCCTTGATCGCGCGATGCACCAGCAAATCGGGATAGCGGCGTATTGGTGAAGTGAAATGCGTATACGACTCGTACGCAAGACCAAAGTGGCCGGCATTTTTCGGGCTATACACCGCCTGCTTCAACGAGCGCAGCATCACCGTTTGCAGCAGTTGTGCGTCGGGCCTGTCTCGCACTTTAGCCAGCAGCGCGGCGTAATCCTTGGCATGAGGTTTGTCGCCACCACCGAGATCAAAACCAAAGCTGCTTAAGAATTCACGCAGCGCGGCGAGCTTTTCCGGCGTCGGGCCTTCATGCACGCGATACAACATGAGCTGGCCGTGTTCCGCCAGAAAGTCCGAGGCGCACACGTTGGCGGCCAGCATACATTCTTCGATCACGCGGTGTGCGTCATTGCGTTTCACCGGCACGATGCGGTCGATCTTGCGCTGGTCGTTGAAAATGATTTCAGTCTCGGTGGTCTCGAAATCAATCGCGCCGCGTTTGGCGCGCGCCTTCACCAGCTTGCCGAACAGTGTGTAGAGATTTTTCAGTTGCGGCAGCAGCTTGCGTTGCGCGGGCGTGCCGGCGGTTTTATCCACCAGCATTTGTGCGACGACGGTGTAGGTCAGCCGCGCGTGCGAGCGCATCACTGCCTCGTGAAACGAGTAATCGGTAATAGTGCCCTGGGCGTTGACGGTCATGTCGCAGGCCATGCACAACCGGTCCACATCCGGGTTGATGGAGCACAACCCATTCGATAAATGCTCCGGCAGCATGGGAATGACCTGGCGCGGAAAATACACCGAGTTGCCGCGTTCCTTGGCCTCGACATCCAGTGCGTCACCGGGTTTGACGTAAAAGCTCACATCGGCAATCGCCACGATCAGGCGAAACTCGCCGCGCCCGTGCGTTTCACAATACACCGCATCGTCAAAATCACGCGCGGTTTCGCCGTCGATGGTTACCAGCGGCAGGCCGCGTAAATCGAGCCGGCCTTTGCAATCTTTCGCCGTGACCACCGGCGCATATTTCGCCGCCAGTTGTTCCACCTCGGGCGGGAACACGTGCGGCAACGAATGCTTGCGCAGCGCGATCTGGATTTCCATGCCGGGGTCGCCGTAGCTCCCCAGCGTTTCGACCACGCGCGCCACCGGCTGGCTGTGCCGCGCGGGTTGTGCAATCAATTCGACGCTCACCACCTGCCCGGCTTTAGCGTTGCCGGTTTGATCCGGCGGCACGAGGAATTCCTGGCTGATGCGTTTGTCTTCCGCCACCACGAAAAACACGCCGTGGCGATTCTGCAAGCGCCCGACGTGCTGCGTTTTCGCGCGCGCCAGAATCTCGGCAATTTTGCCTTCAGGCCGGCCGCGTCTATCCACGCCGGAGATACGCGCCATCACGCGGTCGCCATGCAACACTTTGCGCATTTCATCGGGGCCCAAGAACATGTCGGGGCCTTTGTCGTCACGCACCAGAAAACCAAAACCATCCGGGTGCCCCTGCACGCGGCCTGCCAGCAGATCGAGTTTTTCGACGATGCAAATGGCGTCGCGCCGATTGCGCATGAGTTGGCCTTCGCGCTCCATTGCGGCCAAACGGCGTGTCAATGCGACCGACTCCTCGGCACTGATGCCGAGCAGCGCGGACAATTCCTGCCCCGTCACCGGCACGCCCTGCTTTTTCAGCGTCGCGAGGATGAATTCACGGCTCGGCAGCGGATTGTCATAGCGCAGCGCTTCGCGCTCATAGAACGGATCGCGCTGGTTGCGCTCGGCAGACAATTGCCGCTGTTGATTGCTGAATTCCGGCGCAATTACGCCCGGCAGATTGCGCGGGGCACGGGGCGCACGCGCGGGACGCGGATCACGGGCCTCTCGCGGCGTTCTGCCGGCGGGTGATTTTTTCGCGGGCTTGCCCATCACCTTTGATGTGGCGTTACCCGGCCGCGCGCTTGATGTAGCCGAAGGGCTTGATGTGGATTTCTTTTTACGTGTTTTCATTTGCTCAATTTCGGGTGTTCAGATAAAATCGCCGCCTGCTTTGTATAGGCCCAGGTGGCGGAATTGGTAGACGCACCAGCTTCAGGTGCTGGCGGGTAATACCGTGGGGGTTCGAGTCCCTTCCTGGGCACCAGTAGAACCAAAGTAGCAGCTGCACAATGCGGTGCGACGAATGCGGAACGATGAAAATCGCTCCGCATTTTTCATTGCAGGCCGCGCGACGCGTGGCCTGCACGGCAATGGCTAATCCACAAAGGGATGCCGCCGCACGATGGTCTGCTCGCGATCCGGGCCGGTGGACACAATATCAATCGGCACGCCGCAAATTTCCTGCATGCGGTTCAAATAGTTTTGCGCCGCTTTCGGCAGCTTTTCGAATTGCGTGATGCCCACCGTGCTGTCGGACCAGCCGGGCATGTCCTCATACACCGGCTCGCATTGCGCCAGCAACTCCGCGCCAAACGGAAGTATGTCGCAGGCGACGCCGTTCATTTTGTAGCCCACGCCCAGTTGCACGCGCTCCATGCCATCCATCACGTCGAGCTTCATCATGCACAAACCCGATACGCCGTTGATCTGGATCGCGCGCTTGAGCGCCGCGCCGTCAAACCAGCCGCAGCGGCGCGCGCGCCCGGTCGTCGCGCCCACTTCATTGCCGCGCTTCGCCAGATAGGCGCCGCGCTCATCGTGCAGCTCGGTCGGGAAAGGCCCGGAACCCACGCGCGTGGTATAGGCCTTGGTAATGCCCAGCACATAGTGCAGATTTTGCGGGCCTATGCCCGTGCCCGCCGCCGCGGCGCCCGCCACACAATTGCTGGAGGTCACGAACGGATAGGTGCCGTGATCGATATCGAGCAGCGTGCCCTGCGCGCCTTCAAACAGCAGGCTCTTGCCGGCCTTGCCGGCTTCAAACAACAGGCGCGGCACGTCGGCGACCATCGGCTTGATGCGGTCGGCGTAGCTCAGCGCTTCATCCAGCGACTTTTGAAAATCGACGGTTTCGGCCTTGAGATAATGCTCAAGCACAAAATTATGAAAATCGAGCACCTCGCGCAATTTGTCGGCAAAGCGCACGGGGTGCAACAAGTCCTGCACCCGGATGCCGCGGCGCGCGACTTTGTCTTCATACGCCGGGCCGATGCCGCGGCCCGTGGTGCCGATCTTGCCCGCGCCCTTGGCGGCTTCACGCGCGCGATCCAACGCGACATGGTGCGGCATGATCACCGGGCAGGCTTCACTGATGGCGAGGC
>CAMDDY010000578.1 GCA_945893125.1 Bordetella parapertussis | reverse complement strand
GGTATTCCAGGTGGGTCCAAGTGCGATTGGCCGCATGCAAAAATTGAATGCGGCATCAAATGACCAATCGAGGAAGACCGCCCAACAGAGCGTGCGGGGCTAACCGACAACCAATTTGAGCGCGGCAGTATGGGCGTAATGGGCTGATTTAGCAAGCAAAAACAGACCGTTTCGCCGGGGTCTCGGCAAGCGAACACACTGATTTTATGGGAGAAACCATTTAATTGGCGGTTGCCGTGGCGATTACGCGCAAACGCGCGGCATGGTGTTATAAAAAATCCCGCAAGGTTTTTTCAGCCGCCACCTGCGCCAGCGCCCGTGCGCGCCACATCGGCCACGCGCGGTTGTAGTTTTGCGCCGGCACCGAGGCGGCGATTTCGGCATCATGCAGGGTGAGCAGCTTGCCGCCGACACCGGCGAGCAGTTGCGCCTGGATTTGCATCTTCGCGCTCATTTCAAGGTAAATGCTGCGCCCGACCGAGCGCGCAATCGATTCGCCCACCACCACCGCGCCGTGTCCACGCAGCAGCGCTGCGGGCTTATCGGCGACGAACTTCGCCAGATGCGCACCGAGAAACGGCGTCTTCACCAGCATGTCGGTGCCGACTTGCGCATCGGCGATATCCCAGTTCGGCACGCCGTGGCCGATGAACGCGGCCATATGAAAAATCGGCTTCAATGTCGCAGTGGTGATGGAAAACGGCACCACCGATTGCGAGTGCGTATGTACCACCGACATCACTTCGGGCCGCGTCTTGAAAATTTCGCCGTGGATGAAACGCTCGCGCACCGACTCGCGTCCGTTGGCATCCTGCGGGTTGCTGTCGAGGTCGTATTCGATGATGTGTTCTTCGCGTACCAGCTCGGGTGCGATGTGCCCGGCAAGAAAATAACGCTGCGGATTTTTTTCCGAACGTACGCTCACGTGGCCGTAGCCGTCGATTACTTGGTGTTCGGCCAGCACGCGGTAGGCGGCTACGAGGTCATCGATTTGGTTCATAATTTATCCTTTAAATTCAATTACTTAAAAAACTTTAACCACAGATTAACGCAGATGAACGCAGATGAACGCAGATTAAACCCCGGAGCGCTGGTTGTTTTCATCCTTCATCCTTGCAGTATCAGTCGGCTTTTATTTTCGCTGCATTCACCACGCGCGCCCAGCGTGTGAGTTCGCTTTTGACCAGATTGCCCAAGCGCTCCGGTGGCCCGCCGGCGGCGTTCATACCTTGCTTGGCGAGTTGTTCACGAATTTCCGGCAGTTGCAGTAGCGCGTGTAATTCAGCATTGATTTTGGTAATCGCCGCCGCTGGCGTTGCCGCCGGCGCCAGCACGCCGTACCAGGTTTCGACTTCGAGATTGGCGAGACCCTGTTCTTTTAACGTCGGCACGTTCGCAAAGGCAGGCGAACGCTCCGCGCCCATAATCGCCAGCATGCGCAGGCGGTTATTTTGCACGAAGGGCGCAATGGTTTGCAGAGACACCACCATCGCCTGCACGTGGCCGCCGATCAGATCAGTCACCGCGCCGCCGGAGCCTTTGTAGGGCACATGCACGAGGTCGGTTTTGGTTTCGAGCTTGATGAGTTCCATCGCCAGATGCTGCGGCCCGCCGTTACCTGGCGAGCAATACAGGAGCTTGCCCGGCTGGCGCTGCGCGAGCGCGATGAACTCTTTCAGTGATTTCACCGGCAACTGCGGATGCACCACCAGCGACATTGCGCTCGTCGCCACCAGCGACACCGGCGCGAAGCTCTTGACCGGATCGAACGGCAACTTGGGCGTCAACGCCGGCGTGGTGCCGAACGAGGTGGCGGTGAACAGCACGGTGTGTCCGTCGGGCACGGCCTTGGCGACGAACTCAGTGCCGATGTTGCCGGTTGCGCCCGCGCGATTGTCGGTGATGACGCCGCTTTTCCAGCGCTCGGCCAGCCGCGGGCCGAGGATGCGCGCGAGGATGTCTGCACCAGTGCCGGGCGTGTACGGCACCACGATTTGCACGGTGCGCGTGGGGAAGGGCACGTCCTGCGCTTGCGCGGCGGGTGACAGGGCGAACGCCAGCGCCGTCAGTATGCATAAGCGGTTCATTTTCATCGCCGGTATTATGCAGCAAAGCCACGCCACAAGATCAAAATTGACAAGCGCACGGCGCGCGGTTGTAATCGGGCCATGAACGAAACCCTCAACACGCAGTGGGTCATTAACCAGCCGGAAGCCATGCACTTCGCGGTCAACCGCGCGACGCTGGTTGATCCGCAAATTCTTGAACTCGAACGCCGCCGCATATTTGACACGTGCTGGATATATGTCGGCCACGAATCCGAGGTGCGCGCGCCGGGCGACTTCAGAACCCGCACCGTCTGCGGCAGGCCGCTGATATTTTGTCGCGACAGCAAAAACGCCGTGCGGGTGTATCTCAACACCTGCCGTCATCGCGGCTCGCTGGTGTGCCGCGAGCCGGAGGGCAACGCCAAACATTTCACCTGTTTTTATCACGGCTGGACGTATGACCGTGACGGCGCGCTGTATGCCTTGCCCGGCCAGAGCGCGTATCCGCCAAACTTTGATCGCGCCGAGTTCGCGCTGAAACAACCGCCGAAGGTCGCCAGTTATCGCGGCTTTGTGTTTCTGAATTTCGACGCGGGCGCGATGTCACTCGACGACTATCTCGCGGGCGCGAAGGAATACATTGATCTCATCATCGATCAATCACCGTCCGGCGAAATGGAAGTCATCCCCGGCGCGCAGGAATACGACATTCGCGCCAACTGGAAACTGCTGGCTGAAAACAGCTTTGACGATTACCACCTTCCCGCGACGCACTCGACCTGGCTCGATTATTTAAAGAGTTCCGGCGTCGAAATGAAGCGCCCGGAACAGGGTCACTTGCTGCCCGCGCACGGCGTGGGCCGCGTGCTGGGCAATGGTCACGCGGTGATCGACAACATCAATTTTCGCGGCAGGCCGGTGGCGCGCTGGATACCGATCTACGGCGAGGCAGCAAAGCCGGAAATCGAACGCATCCGCGCCGAACTGGTGACGCGCCTGGGTGAAGCGCGCGCCGCGCGCGTGGCCGATACCAACCGCAATCTGCTGGTGTTCCCCAACCTGGTGATCAACGACGGCTCGTCGGTGACCGTGCGTTATTTCGAGCCACGCGCCGCGGATAACATGGTGGTGCGCGCCTGCGCGTTGGGCCCGAAAGAAGAAACCGCCACCGCGCGCGCGATCCGTCTCGATAGTTTTTTGACGTTCTACGGTCCCGGCGGCTTCGCCACGCCGGATGACATCGAAGCGCTGGAGTCGGTGC
>CAMDDY010000577.1 GCA_945893125.1 Bordetella parapertussis | reverse complement strand
GCAAATGAGCAAACGCAAGTGAGCGCAAGCGAATCACGGGAGCGATCATGGTGAGAAAATCGGCCAGTATTTTGCCGCGCGTATTGCAGGGCGCTATCGCGTGCGTGGGGCTGTGGGCCGGTACGGCGATGGCGCAGAGCTACCCCGTGAAACCGATACGTCTGGTCTTCGGCTATACGGCGGGCGGCGCGGGCGACGTGTCGGCGCGCATGCTCGCGCAGAAGCTTGCTGAAAATCTCGGCCAGAACGTGGTGGTGGAAAACCGGCCGGGCGCCGGTGGTGCGATCGCGGATGAAGCGGTTGCCAAATCGCCCGCCGATGGTTACACGTTGTTGTATGCGGCAGGCTCCACGGCCATATTGCCGGCATTGCGATCCAAGCTGCCGTATGACGTGGAGCGTGATTTTGCGCCGGTGTCGCTGGTGGTTATTACGTCATTTGCGTTATCGCTGCATCCGTCAGTACCGGTACGCGATGTCAAAGGACTGATCGCGTTGGCGCGCGCGCAACCGGGCAAGCTGACCGTCAGTTCACCCGGCATTGGCAGTTCGGCACATTTTGCCGGCGAGGTTTTCAAAATGATGGCTGGCGTGACCATGCTGCACGTGCCGTTTAAAGGTCCGCCGGAAGCGACCACGGCGGTGGTGTCGGGCGAACTCGACGTGGGTTTTCCCAGCGTGACCGGCGCGCTGCCGTTTGTCGCTACCCGGCGTTTGCGCGCGCTTGCCGTCAGCAGCGCAAAGCGCGCGTCGCAACTGCCTGACGTGCCGACACTCGGTGAGGCAGGTTTGCCCGGTTACGAACGCTCCGGCTGGAATGGCGTGCTGGCGCCGGCGGCAGTGCCCAGGGAAATCATCGCACGCCTGAACGCCGCCATCGTCAAGGTAGCCAACACACCCGAGATGAAAGACGCGTTTTTCAAGCAGGGCCTCGAAACGCAGACCAGCACCCCGGAGCAGTTTTCCGCTTTCATCAAGCGCGAACTCGCGCAGAACGCGAAAGTGGTTAAATTTGCCGGGATCCGGGCGGAGTAACGCCGCTGCCCGGGTGACTATCGCGTACGCGTAGTTCGCCGAAGAGTAGCCGACTGAGCCCGTCTTTGAGGTGTCTTTCCGCCAGCGGGACATGCCGCCGGGCTCGTGCGAATCTTCAATAGTGCGGCGGTATCTCGTCATTCAAATTGCGCGCTTCGTTCGGCTGCGCGGCGCGCACTTGTTCGCTTAGCGTAACGATCTCGCGTTGCAATTGTTCAATCTCGCGCTGCTGGCGATACACTGTTTCGCTCAACGATTCGAGCAGATCTTCAGACAGGCTGAGTTTGGTTTCGATTTTTTCCAGGCGCTCATCCATCGCATGCTCTCCCGCGCTTTTATTCGCCACGGATATTCGCGTCCTTGATGACTTTTGCCCACATCGCGGTTTCGGCGCGCTTCAATTCCGCGTATTGCGGTGGTGTAACGTAGGCGGGTGCGTAACCAACTTTATTCATTAAATCAATCACTTCCGGTATTTTTAGCGCTTTGATGGTTTCGCTGTAAATGCGCTGAACAATGGGGCTGGACGTGCCCGCCGGCGCTTCCAGACTGTTCCATGCCTGCACGTTAAACCCTGCAAAGCCGGACTCGATCATCGTCGGCAGCTCCGGCATCAGCGTTGAGCGCACGGGGCCGGTGACGGCGAGCGCGCGCAATCGGCCCGCGCGTGCTTGCGTTAGTGTTGCGGCAAAACTGCCGAAGATGAGTTGTGCTTCGCCGGACAGTACCGCAGTAGCTGCGGGCGCGCCGCCTTTGTAAGCGATGTGTACGATGTTGATGCCGGCGCGGCTTTTGAACAGTTCAGCTGACAGATGCAGCGGGCTGCCGATGCCGCCGGACGCATAGTTCAAGCTCGCCGGTTTCGCTTTGGCGAGTGTGACGAGTTGGCTTACGGAAGTGGCGGCCACCTGCGGATGAACCGCCAGCATGAACGCCGCCGTGGCAAACTGCGTGATCGGCGTGAAATCCCTGATTGAATCGTACGGCAGCTTGTACAAACTGGGCGTGGCGGTGACGCCAGTGGATGACCCCATGAACAAGGTGTAACCATCGGGCGTGGACTTGGCCACGATCTCAGCGGCGAGTATGCCGCCCGCGCCGGCGCGATTGTCGATCACGATCACCTGGCCGAGCGCCTGGCTCATGCGGGGAAAAATCGCGCGCGCCACGGCGTCGGTGCCGCCGCCCGGCGGAAACGGCAGCACCATGCGGATGGGTTTGTCGGGATATTGGGCGAACGATGCGGTTGTTGTCAGCGATAGCGCGATGACAATGATCAACCCGTAGGATGGGTGCAACCCATCACAAACACGGTCGGCATATGAGTTTGTGTTGTGATGGGTTGCACCCATCCTACGGATGCCGGGATGTGCAATCAATGGCATGCTAATTAACGGCAATTTTCGCCGCTTTGACCAGCGCGGCGTTGATGCCGATTTCGTTTTTAATATAGATGTCGAACTCGCGCGGCGTCATCAGCATTTGTTCGCCGCCGAGTTTGGCCATGCGTTCGGTGATGTCGGCTGCTTGCAGGGTCTTCGCCGTGTTCTGATGGAGTTTGGCAACAACACCGGCGGGTGTTTTAGCGGGCACCGCCATGCCGACCCAGAAGTTGTAATCTGAATTCGGCACGCCGGCTTCCACCGTGGTTTGCAGATCCGGCAGCGCCGATGAACGCTTGGTACTACCCACCGCCAGGCCGAGCAAACGGCCGTCCTTGATGAATTGCAACACTGAAATCACCGGGCAGAAATAAATGTCGATGCGGCCCGTGATGATATCGGTCAGCGCCTCGGGGGTGCCCTTGAACGGCACGTGCGTGCCTTCGAGTCCCGCGCCCATGCGAAAGCGCTCCGCATTCAGTTGCGTGGCGCTGCCCGCGCCCGCCGAGGCATAGCTCAACGAACCCGGCTTGGCCTTGGCCGATGCGATTAAATCTTTCACCGAGCGGATGCCCTTGGATGGCGCGATCACCAGCACGTTGGGTAAATTGGCGAGCGGCGTGATGCCGGAGAAATCGCGCACCGTGTCGTAAGGTGTCTTGGCGTAGGTGGTGGGCGTGACGGTGTACGACGACGAATGCACCAGAATGGTGTAGCCGTCAGGGTTGGCCTTGGCCACCACGCCCATGCCGATGGTGCCGCCCGCGCCGGGGCGGTTTTCCACCACGATGGTTTGGCCGAGTTGCGTGCCCAACCGCTCGGAGACGATGCGCGCGACGGCATCCGTGGCGCTGCCGGGTGTGAACGGCACCACCACGCGCAGCGTTTTGTTGG
>CAMDDY010000576.1 GCA_945893125.1 Bordetella parapertussis | reverse complement strand
CAACCTTGAGCGCGCGCTGCAGTTGTCGCCGGACGTGGGCGAGGAGCGCGTGATGGAATATGCCGGCCGGCGCGGTACGGTGCGGACGGTTATCTCGGCGGATCCCGAAGGGGCGTTGCCATGATCCTAGAAACTGCAGTTGACCGCTTAACAACGTGAGAAAGTGCATGGCCTGTTTGGAGTTTTTGCGTCTCATAGGCGTCACCTTGAAGGTGAATCGCGCTACGGCGCGCGCTGTACGTCCCCTGACGCGCATGGCGGTGTTGCAACTCGTCGGAATAGCTCGCTATTCCTCCTCATTGCGCCTTGCCCTGCACGCCACGGGCCGCACTGCGCGCGCCGTTCAACTGCCGTTTCTAGGATGATCCTCGCGCAGCGGACCCAACTCCTGTTGCTGTTGATGGCGGGTGCCTTGCTGGCGGCGACTTTCGCGCGCCCGACCCTGCAACTGAAACGGCCTACCTATCGTTACCTGTTCGTGTTTGATATTACGCAGAGCATGAATGTCATGGACGTGCCGGCGAATCCAGCGCTCACCCGCCTGCAGTATGCCAAGGCGACCGCCCAGACATCTCTCGCGGACATGCCATGCGGAACAGAAATCGGACTCGCTTTGTTCACTGGGCATCGGGCTTTTTTGCTGATCACGCCGGTGGAGATCTGCGCCAACTATCGTGAATTGTCCACGATGTTGAGTAGCATCGATTGGCGAATGACGTGGGAAGCGCGCAGCGAAGTCGCCAAAGGTCTCTTTAAAAGCATCGAGCTGTTGAAGTCATTCAAGGACCGGACCCGGCTCGTGTTCCTGACGGACGGGCACGAGGCGCCGCCGATCAACCCGGATGTCCCACCGCAATTTGCTGGGGAGCGAGGGGCGATTAAGGGCTTGTTGGTGGGTGTTGGCGGAGATCTGCCAGTCCCGATCCCCAAGCTCGATGATACAGGGGTTCAACAGGGCGTGTGGAAAGCCGAGGAAGTGCTGCAGGTGGATACCTTTCGTGCGGAACATAACGCGCGCGAAGGCACACCTGCGTTGAATGTTGGCACAGAGCATTTGTCTTCACTACGCGAAACCTATCTGCAGATGTTGGCTGACAAAACAGGGCTCACCTATCATCGTCTGGTGGACGCGTCGGGGCTTTCCCGGGCGCTCGAAAGCAGCGCGCAAGCGATCCCCAAAGTGATCACCACCGACCTGCGCTGGCTGTTGGCACTGGTTGCGTTGCTGGCCTTCTTATTGACGCGAGTAGATGCGCTGCTACGGCCCTCTCTGCGGAGCTGGCGCTAGCGGCACGCTCACCAGCGCAAGACGCCAGGGGTGTGCGTAAAAGCGAGCATTAGAGGCCAACGACGAGTAACCTTACTCCGTGAATCTGTTTGCGGGTTATAGGGAGTTCAACCATGACTTGGCTACGTTTGGCATGATGACTTTGGAATCTAAGGGCCTCATATGCGGATTATTCGCGGTGCTGTGGCGCGGCATGTTCACTTTCACACCGGGTAAACCGTCGTGACCGGCGCGATAACCAGCCCTGATCCGTTTGCCGGCACCCCCCTGGTGCCCCACGATCAATTCACGACGCTAACCGTGACCCGTGACCCGGGCAACCCACGCGTGGCCCGCATCACCTTCAATCGCCCGGCACATCTGAATGCCATCACCTTCGCTACCCCGCGTGAAATTCGTCGCGCGGTGGAGGCGGCCAATGCCGACGAACAGACGCGGGTGATCGTGCTGCAAGGGGCGGGCGCGGCCTTCTGCGCGGGCTATGACATTGGCCTGTTTGCCGAAGCCGAGGCTGACCATCCCTGCAAGCAGGAAGCCACACCGTGGGACCCGATGGCGGACTACCGCCTGATGCGCAGCTACACCGACGACTTCATGAGCTTGTGGCGTTCGCCCAAACCAACGATTGCCCGCGTACAGAAATACGCCATCGCGGGCGGCTCCGATATCGCGCTGTGTTGCGATCAGATTGTCATGGAAGACTCCGCGCGCATCGGTTACATGCCAGTGCGTGTATGGGGCTGTCCGACCACCGCGCACTGGACGTACCGGCTCGGGCCGGAGCGGGCCAAGCGCATGCTCTGACCGGGGATCTGATCGACGGCGCCAAGGCCGAGCGTTGGGGTTTGGTGGGGGACGCCGTGCCGCCCGCGCAACTCGACGCCACCGTCGACGCGCTGGCTGCGCGCATGAGCAGTATCCCAAGCGGCATGCTGATGATGCAGAAAATGATCGTCAACGAAGCCGTCGAGCGCATGGGGCTGAACGCCAGTCAGACCCTCGCGACGTTGTTTGACGGCATCACCCGGCACAACCCCGAAGGCATGTGGTTCCGCCGCCATGCTCAGGTTCACGGCTTCAAGTCGGCGGTCGAATGGCGTGATTCAGGGCGGTCGATTCCGGACGGTGAGGCAGCGCGAGCGGCAATTGCCGAACTCGAAGCGCAGATCGCAGATGCCGCACGCGGCGAATAAACAAGAGACAGCATGATGACAGTACGAATCGAAAAGAATGGGCCGGTCACGACGGTCATTCACAGCCGACCTGAAGCCCGCAACGCGATGGACGTGGCTAGCGCCGATGCGCTGGTCGCAGCTTTCGCGGCCTTTGACGCCGACGCGGACGCGGCGGTCGCCGTGTTCTGGGGCGAAGGGGGTGCGTTTTGCGCCGGTTGGGATCTGAAAATGGCGAGCACGCTCGCCGGCCGCACCAATCCGCTCGGCCACCTTGATTTTCCTGCTGACGGATCGACTGCGCCGCGCGGCCCGATGGGTCCGAGTCGCATGCAATTGTCGAAGCCGGTGATTGCGGCCGTCGCTGGACCCGCAGTAGCCGGAGGGTTCGAACTCGCGCTGTGGTGCGATCTGCGTGTGATGGAGGAGAGCGCCTACTTCGGCGTCTATTGCCGTCGTTGGGGCGTGCCACTCATTGACGGCGGCACGGTGCGTTTGCCGCGTCTGGTGGGTCAGGGCCGTGCGCTGGAAATCATCATGACCGGGCGCAAAGTGCCCGCCGAGGAATGCCTGCGGATTGGTGCCTGCGAACAAGTAGTCCCGGATGGCAGCTCGCGCCAGGCCGCAGAAAAGCTCGCCGCTGACATCGCCCGCAATCCCCAGGGCTGCATGCGCGCGGACCGGCGTTCAGTTTATTTGCAACACGGTCTGTCGGTGGCGGATGCCCTGCGCGCGGAATGGCAGAACAGTATCAGCATGCTCGAGGAAGAAGGGGTCGCGGGCGCTGCCCGCTTCAGTGGCGGCCAGGGTCGGCACGGCGACTTCGGTAATCTCTAATTCAATGGGGTCGGAGT
>CAMDDY010000575.1 GCA_945893125.1 Bordetella parapertussis | reverse complement strand
AAAGGCACCACCGCCGCTGAAGCGCTGGCCTTGTTTCATGACGATCCGGAAACCAAAGCCGTGATGTACCTGGGCGAAATCGGCGGCACGGAAGAAGCCGCCGTGGCGGAGTACGCCGCACGCAAAGACGCCAAACCAGTCGCCGCACTGATCGTCGGCAAAACCGCACCGCCGGGCAAAAAAATGGGCCACGCCGCCGCACTCGTCGGCAGCAAAGCCGACAGTCACGCCGCCAAAACCAGAATGCTCGCCAAGAACGGCGTGTATGTCTGCAAGGGCTTGAGCGATCTCGTGCCGCAAGCGCGGGCAGCGCTGGCGGCAGGATAAAAAGAACTTTTTGACGCAGATTTACACAGATTTACACAGATTTACGCGGATTAAGGACACAACAGGACATCCCTGCGCAGTTGTATCGGGTTTAATCTGCGTTTATCTGCGTAAATCTGTGTCAAATATTTTTTGTTTTTTCGCTTTACCTATTGAATTGAAGGAGCACTCATGAACAAACCCACCGATCTCAAAATAACCGAAGAAGCCCCCGAAGGCCTGATTAACGAAGCATCGATGTCCGCCGCGCGCGAACTTATCGGAGCCAAGCTGCGGCCCGAGCAGTACCTGCGCGATGCCAGCATGGACGCGATCACCATTTTCTCCAACGGCGTCGGCGATCTGAACCCGCTGTACCGCGATCAGGAATATGCGCGCTGGACGCGCTTTGGCGGGCTGATTGCCCACCCCTGCTTTCCGTGGACGCATCATTGGCCCGGCCGCTCGTATTGGGGCCTGCCCGGCGTGCATGGCTTTGGCGTGGCAATTGATTGCGAATACATGCGCAACGTGCGCCCCGGCGACCGCATCAGTATCTGGAACCGCGTGATCGACGTGCAGGAAAAACAATCCAAATTCTCCGGCAAGATGGCTATGCAGTATCTTGAATCAACCTACATCAACCAGCGCGACGAAATCCTCTGCCGCGCGCTGGGACTCACCGCGCGCCACGAACGCAAAGCCTCGCGCGACAAAGGCAAATACAAAGAAATCAAAACTCACGTCTACACGCCGCAGGAGCGCGACCGCATCGACGAAATGGTGATGACCGAAATCGACCGCATCCAGGGACAAAAAACCCGCCACTGGGAAGACGTTAAGGTCGGCGACTCAATTGATGAAATCGCACGCGGCCCGCTGTCGGCATCCGACACCATGGCGTTTGTAATTGCCTCCGGCCGCGGCTCCGCCCACGGCGTGCTGCTGCGCCACGCCGCGAAGCATCCGAATCACTACATCCGCAACAAAAAAACCGGTGGCGGCGTTGAATACACCGGTATCGGCCACCACCGCGAAGATTTCGCCAAGGATGTGGGCGTTCCGGGCATGTACGACTACCTGCCGCAACGCGCGTGCTGGTTCGCCACGGCGATTACCAACTGGATGGGTGACGACGCGGTGTTAAAACGCCTGCGCATGGAAGCGCGCTTGTTCAATTGCCAGGGCGACACCACCTTCATCAGCGGCAAAGTAGTAAAGAAATACATGAAGGATCATTGCGCGCTGGTCGATATCGAAATGAAAGGCATCAACCAGCGCGGCGATTTGTCGTCACCGGGTTTCGCCACCGTGATGCTGGCGTCAAAAGACCCGACGACCAAAGTGCCGTTGAACGGCGCGGTGTGTGATCTGGAATTGCCGATGGTGCGGTAGCCAGCCAAACATTACGTAGGAATCTGCGTAAATCTGCGTCAAAAAGAATTTGACCTTTTGATTGGAGAGCCGTCATGCCCAACACCATGTTCCTCGTCCTCGACATGATCAACGACCTGATCCACGAGGATGGCCCCAATGGCAAAAAAGGCTACGGCCCCATCCTTGAGCGGCGCGACATTATCGCCAACACCGCAACCGCCATCGCCAAGGCGCGCGCGGCCGGCGTCAAAATCGCTTATGTGCGCGTGGGCTTTTCGCCCGATTACCGCGAAGTCGCCACCAACAGCGGCGTATTCAATGGCGCGAAAAAAGCAGGGCTCTTTAAGCTCGGCACCTGGGGCACCGAAGTGCATCCCAAACTGGCGCCCAAGCCCGACGATTACGACATCATCAAGCATCGCGTCAGCCCTTTCTACGCGACAACGCTTGCGCCGATACTCGGCGCGAACAAGATCACCAAGCTGGTGTTGTGCGGCGTATCCACCACCGGCGCGGTGCTCTCCGCCGCCAAGGACGGCCACGACCGCGATTACGACATCACGATACTTGATGATTGCAGCGCGGCGATCACCGATGAGCAGCACAAGGCGACGCTCGAAATGGTGGCGCGCTTTGCGACAATTACCACTGCGGCGGACATTGTTTTCCCATGATGCGCACTAGCGCAACCAGCGCAACGCTCGCCTGTCTGCTGCTCGGTGCGCCCGCTTTCGCCCAAACCGACAACTACCCCGTGCGTCCGCTGCGCTTTATCGTGCCGCTGCCGCCCGGCGGCGGTGCGGACCTTGTGGCGCGCGTGGTAGCCGAGCGGCTATCGAAAAATCTCAATCAACAAGTGCTGGTGGATAACCGCGCCGGTGGCGGCACCGTGATCGGCGCGGACCTCGCCGCGAAATCCGCGCCCGACGGCTACACGCTGCTGCTCGGCACCGCCACCACCCACGCCATCAATTCCAGTCTGGTGAAAAAGCTCCCTTACGATCCCATCAAGGATTTCGCGCCGATTTCGCTGGTGGCCGTGCTTCCACAGATTATCGTTGCGCACCCATCGCTGCCCGCGAATACGCTGCAGGAATTAATTGCCCTCGCACGTACGCGTCCGGGCGAAATTCTCTTTGCTTCCACCGGCAACGGCAGCGCCAATCATCTGGGCGCGGAGATGTTGAAAAGCGCCGCCAAGCTCAACATGGTGCATGTGCCGTACAAGGGCGCGGGACCGTCAATAACGGATTTGCTCGCCGGGCAAACGCAGTTCATGTTCACCACCATTCCGCCGGCGCTGCCGCACGTCAAGGCAGGCAGGCTCAAGGCGTTGTCGGTCGCGCATTCCAAACGCTCGGCACTGTTGCCGCAATTGCCCACTACCGCAGAAGGCGGCGCGCCGGGCGTCGAAGCGAGTTCGTGGAACGGCGTGCTCGCGCGTGCGGGCACGGCGCCAGCCATCATCACGCGGCTGCATACGGAGTTGTCCGCGATCATGAATCAGGCCGACCTGCGTGAACGTCTCGCGGCAGCGGGCGTCGAACCCCAAAGCAACACGCCCGATGAATTCGCCAGATATATCACCTCCGAAACCGCTCGCTACGCCAGGGTGATCGCAACCTCCGGCGCGCGCATC
>CAMDDY010000574.1 GCA_945893125.1 Bordetella parapertussis | reverse complement strand
AACTCGCGCTCCATTTGATGCTGGATCTTGCCGTTTCATTGGACGTGGTAAAGGACAATTTCGAACGTTATGGCCTTCTGGATGAGCAGGTGCGGTTTCTTAAAGGCTGGTTCTGTGACACGTTGCCGTCAGCTCCAATAGACACGTTGGCGATCATGCGATTGGACGGTGACTTGTATGAATCGACCATGGATGCGTTGGATAACCTCTACGATAAGCTCTCTCCGGGTGGATATGTAATCATTGATGACTACAACGCACTCAAAGCCTGCAACGCGGCAATTGCGGATTTCAGAATAAAGAACAACGTGACGTCTGAACTTTGCCTGATTCACGGGGGTGGTGCATTCTGGAAAAAGTGAAAATGGAAGGAGCAATGACTGCGACTTCCACGGCAAAGGGGACGCACCCCTTATTTCCTTGTTTGCACAGAACCATCGCGATTATTTTCGCAATTAAAGATTCCTACGGTGATTTTTCTGCAAGCAGGCAATCCGCGACTTCGGCGAAACCGGCGCCGCACCGATTGCCGCTTACATAGGCAGGCAGCGGTGCAACGCGCGCGCCAAAATCGAGAATGTTCGCGACACCCACCGCGTGCGGAAAATAGCCAAACATCGGCGCGTCGTTCGGTGAATCGCCAACGAATACATAATGCGCGCGCGCGGCATCGAGATTCACATCGAACGCTTCGCGCATCAGCGTTTTGCTCATACTGAGTTTGTCGTAGGTGCCGAACCAGCCGTTGACGTGGATCGAACTCACCTTGGCGGTGAGGCCGTGTTTTTCCATGCGCAGCACGATCTCTTCGACGGCGGCTTGCGGCAGCGGCGGCACGTCTTCGCAAAAGTCTATCGCCAGATCGGTTTCGCGGTACTGCTGATCGGCCGCGATGGCCGCCCCCGGCACGGCTTTGAGGATTTCCGCGCCGATGTGTGCCAGGCGTGCGCGATGTTGCGCTCGGGTTGCGGCATCAACCACAAAGTGCCGGCGCATTTTGTGAGCCGCTTTGTCGTAGCGAAAATAAAACGCGCCGTTCTCTCCCACCACGCCATCCACCGGCCACATACGGGCGATGTGGTCACACCAGCCGGCAGGCCGGCCCGTGACCGGAATCACCAGCAAGCCCGCTTGTTGCAAGCGTTGCATCGCGCTGTAGGCTTCGGCGATGATACGGCCTCCGGTGCTTAACGTGTCGTCGATATCGCACAGCACGCCTTTGATGGCGCGCCGTGCATCCAGCGGAAATGCCGTCAGCGGTTTCATGGCCGCATTTGCGTGAATGGCGTTACGCCACGCCTTCCACTTCGACCATCGCCCATACGCGCCGCATCGGCCCGCGCGTGCGGATCAATTCCGCGGCAGCATCCTGCGCCATTTGCGGATCGATCCACTTGGGCTGGCCAAGCGTGCAGGAAAGATACGCGCGGTGCGCGTTCTCTTCGAGAAAAAATGCACCGGTGACGCATTCCTCGATATCGCCGCCGGTGACCACGCCGCCGTGCGCATACAGCAGCGCCGCGCGGCGCGATCCCAGTGCGTTGGCGAGCGCCACGCCGCGTTCGGTGGTGCTCACGAGGCGCGGGTCGTTGTAAATCGGTATCCCGTCGGCAAACAGCGTGCCCATCAGGTGTATAGGCTTTAGCGTGTGCGCGCCGCTGGTGGAAAAAGCGGTGGCGTGCATGCCGTGATAGTGCATGACGCTGTTGACGTCGGGGCGCGCGCGGTAAATCTCGTGATGGATCGGCGCTTCGCCGGGGCGGTCGCCCTTGCCGGCGAGCTGCTTGCCGCTCATGTCGTAGACCAGCATGTCGTCGGGCACGATGATGCGGCCGAGCGAGTGTCGCGTGAGCATATAGGTGTCGGTGCCGGGCAGACGCACGCTGATGTGGCCGAAGCCTTCGATAAATCCGCGGCGATACAAGAAGCGCCAGGCTTTCATGCATTTGTCCATTAACGTCGCTTCGGTGGAGGGCATGTTTGTCCTTATGTGTGTGGTTGAAGTGTTGTTTCGGAAGCGGTGGCGACGGGGTGGGGATTGTAGCCAAAGCGTTTGGGCACATCCGCGCTTTGTATCGGTTCAAGACGAACATTGCTGTCGCGAAACTTGATCCACAATGGAATCGGCTGCTGGTGTTCGATGACTTCCAGCAGTTCATCAAAGGCGTTTTCATCAATAACATTGCCGTTGACGTCGATGATAGCGGCGAGCAGCAACGGATCGAGATCCTGATCATGCACGTTGCCGATGCCGCGATCGGTATGTATCAGCACGGCGCCTTGCTCATCGATCCACGCGCCAAGCAGTGTGTTAACCCCGTCGCCGGTGTGTGTTGCCAGGCCCAGAGGGGCGTTGAGGCCGCTGGTCACGCGATACACAAATGGCGCGCAATCCAGATCAACAAACACGCGCTGCGGGCCATTCTGAAAATACCAGCGGCCCGCGCTGTCGTGCAGATAGTTGCGGCTGATAAACGCATTCAACGCTTCGTTGCCGATGGTCTCGCGCTGGATCAGCCAGTTGCCGCGGCGATCCAGCGCGAGCCAGCCGTAGACGGCGGGCACGTTCGGCCACTTGGCCATCGCGCGCAGAACGGATTCATCCATGGATGTGGGGTGAAAAGAAACTCATTAACGCAAAGGCGCAAAGAAACCGCAAAGGAAAGCAAGGACATGGACTGTTGGCGCCGAGGCGTTTCATGTGGGGTTCTTTGCGTAATCTTTGCGTCTTTGCGCCTTTGCGGTGGCTGTTGAAGTCAGCTACTTCATGAATGCCTTGATCCAATCCTTGTATTGCGCGTTGTGCGTCATCTTGTCCATTTCTTCACTGGACGCGATTTTTGATTTCAGATCGGCAGGCGCGCCGCCGTTGTACAGATGCGAGTAGATTTCGCGCAGCACTTTCACCGCGCCGGCCAGCGGCTGATGGCCTTGCAGCACCACGCGGGCGCCGGCGTCGAGGAACTGCTCGCGCGTGATCGACGCGGGCGCGGAGCCCACGATGATCGGCAGCTTGGCAGCCTCATGCACCGCCTTGATTTGCGCGATGTTTTCCGCGCCGACCACGAAGATGCAATCGACGCCGCAAGCCGCGTACGCCTTGGCGCGCGCGCAGGTGCCTTCGACGCCTTCGACTTTCAGCGCGGCGGTGCGGCCCGCGATCACGGTGGTGGGGTCTTTGCGCGCGGCGACGGCGGCCTTGAGTTTGCCGACCATCTCCTCGGTGGAAATCAGTTCATCCTTGGTCTGGCCAAAACGCAGCGGCAGCGCAGGGTCTTCAATGCTCATCGCCGACACGCCGGCGTGTTCGCACTCGATCACCGTGCGCATCACGTTCA
>CAMDDY010000573.1 GCA_945893125.1 Bordetella parapertussis | reverse complement strand
ACAGCGACTCCAGCTTTTCGAGCCCGATCAGGTCTTCGTAGAGGCGCTCCAGTTGCTCAACCGCCTTGAGTTGCGACGCATCGAGCGTGAAGCCGTGCTCGGCGGCGTGCTGGATAATCCACTGCGCGGCGTCGGCGCTGTCGCGCGGCAGCGTGGTGTGGCCGTACTGGGATTTTGTCGCGTCGTTCACGGGGTTACGTGAGGCGTGAGACGTTAGGCGTGAGGCGTAAAAGCCGGGCTCTCAATGAACCGCGTCTCACCCCTCACGCCTGACGCCTCACGCTTTCAAAGATTCAACGTCCTGCCATCCACCGCCAGTGCGGCTTCTTTCATCGCCTCGGACAACGACGGATGCGCGTGACAAATCATCGCGATGTCCTCAGAGGATGCGCCGAACTCCATCGCCACCACGGCTTCGGCGATGAGTTCCGAAGCCATCGGCCCGATGATGTGCACCCCCAGAATTCGGTCGTTTTTTTTGTCGGCGATAAATTTTACAAAGCCCGTGGTATCACCCAAGGCGCGCGCGCGGCCATTGGCCATGAACGGAAATGAACCCGTACGATATTCAATGCCTTCGGCCTTGACCTGCTGCTCGGTCTTGCCCACCCAGGCGATTTCCGGCGAGGTGTAGATCACCCACGGCACGGTGTTGAAATCGACGTGGCCGTACTTGCCGGCGATGCGCTGCGCAACGGCCACACCTTCTTCTTCGGCCTTGTGCGCGAGCATCGGGCCGCGTACCACGTCACCCACCGCCCACACGTTGGCGATATTGGTTTTGCAATGGTCATCCACCGCGACAAACCCGCGCTCGTCGAGCTTCAGACCGACGGCTGCCGCGTTAAGTCCAACGGTGTGCGGCACGCGTCCGATGGAAACAATCAGCTTATCCACCGTCAGCGTTTGCGCTTTGCCCGCGCTATCGGTGTATTCAACGGTTACATCCTTCGCCGACTTGATGGCGCCGACCTTGACACCGGTGGATATCGCGAGACCTTGTTTGGAAAATACTTTATTGGCTTCTTTGGCGACCGCTTCATCCGCCGCACCCAGGAACGCCGGCAGTGCTTCAAGCACGGTCACGGTAGCACCCAAGCGCCGCCATACGCTGCCCATTTCCAGACCGATAACGCCTGCGCCAATGACACCCAGCCGCTTGGGAACTTCCGTGATGGCGAGCGCGCCCGCGTTGTCGAGTATCCGCTTGTTGTCAAACGGCGCACCCGGTAGCGCACGCGGACTGGAACCGGTGGCAACGATGACGTGTTTGGCGACCAGCGATTCATCGGCTTTGCCGCTGACCTTGATCTGCCACGCGCCCGCAGTGCCGCCGGCAAAAGCGCCTTGGCCATGAAAGAATGTCACCTTGTTTTTCTTCAGCAGATACAGGATGCCGTCGTTGTTCTGCTTGACGACTTTGTCCTTGCGTTTGAGCATCTGCGCCACATCCATGCTCAGGCTGCCGACTTTAATGCCGTGATCGGCGAACGCATGCGCCGCGTGGTCGTAGTTCTCCGACGATTGCAGCAGCGCTTTGGAGGGAATACAACCGACGTTGGTGCAAGTGCCGCCGGGTGCGGGCTTGCCGTCCGCGGTTTTCCATTCGTCGATGCAGGCGACCTGAAGCCCTAGTTGCGCCGCGCGGATCGCTGCAATGTAGCCGCCGGGGCCGGCGCCGATGACTACTACGTCGAATTGTTGGGTCATGGTTTTTAGAATTCGTGAACGGGTGAACAAGTGAACGAGTAAGTGCGCTACGGGGTTGTTACTCGTTCACCCGTTCACGCTGTTAAATATCAAGCAGCATACGCGCCGGATCTTCCAGTGCGTCTTTCATCGCCACCAGCGACAGCACCGCTTCGCGCCCATCGATAATGCGATGGTCGTACGATAAAGCGAGATAGTTCATCGGGCGTATCACGATCTGGCCGTTTTCGGCCACCGGACGATCCTTGGTGGCATGCACGCCCAAAATGGCGCTCTGCGGCGGATTAATAATCGGCGTCGATAACATGGAGCCGAACACGCCGCCGTTGGAAATGGAGAACGTGCCGCCGGTCAGTTCTTCAATAGTGAGCTTGCCGTCCTGCGCGCGTTTGCCGAAATCGGCGATGGTTTTTTCGATGCCCGCTAGACTCAGTTGATCGGCGTTGCGCACGATCGGCACCACCAGTCCGCGCGGGCTGCCCACGGCCACGCCGATGTCGTAGTAGCCGTGATAAACGATATCGTTGCCATCGACCGACGCGTTCACCAGCGGGTATTTCTTCAGCGCATAAACCGCGGCCTTGACAAAGAACGACATGAAGCCGAGCTTGACGCCGTGCTCTTTTTCGAACTTGTCCTTGTAACGGTTGCGCAGATCAATCACCGGCTGCATATTGACCTCATTGAACGTGGTCAATATGGCCGCGGTGGATTGCGACTGAATCAGGCGCTCGGCGACGCGGGCGCGCAGACGTGACATCGGCACACGCTGCTCGGGGCGATCCCCCAACGCGCCTAAATCCACGTTGGGCGCCGCGGGGCGCGGCGCGGGAGCGGCCTGCGTCACCGCCTTTGCGGGCGCGGGCTTCATCGCGTCCATTACGTCGCCTTTGGTCACGCGGCCACCGCGGCCACTGCCGCTGATCGCCGCCGTATCCATATTGTTTTCCGCAGCGAGCTTTTGCGCGGCGGGCATGGCGGGCGCGGGCGCCGCGGCTTTCGTCTTAGCAGGCGCGACAGGCGCGGCACCTGCGGCGGCAGGCGCGCTTGCGGTGGCCACCGCATCGGTATCGATCTGTGCGATGATTTCCTTGCTGGCCACCGTGCTGCCGTCGGGCTTGATAATTTTCACCAGTACGCCGGCGGCGGGCGCCGGCGTTTCCAGCACCACTTTGTCGGTTTCGATATCAACCAGATTTTCGTCGGCCTTCACGGCTTCGCCGGCCTTTTTGTGCCAACTCACCAATGTGGCTTCGGCGACCGATTCAGACAGCTGCGGCACTTTGACTTCTATAATCATGGTATCACCGTAAGTGTTTGTTTTTATTATTAATTTTCTTCTCCCGCCGAGAGCGGGCGCGGTCGGCTGGTCACGCTCAAAGGCTCAGAACCGCCCGCGATGGTGAGCGCCTGATTGATGAGTACCTTCTGTTGCTGGTCATGCAGTGACTTGTAGCCTGCGGCCGGCGCCGCGGAAGATTCACGCCCGGCGTAGAACAGCCTTTGGTGCGGCAACAGATTGCGCATCAGGTAGTGCTGTATGTGCCGCCATGCGCCCTGATTGCGCGGCTCTTCCTGGCACCACACGATTTCCGATGCGTTTTTGTAGCGCACGATAATGGAACGAAATTCCTCGTGTGA
>CAMDDY010000572.1 GCA_945893125.1 Bordetella parapertussis | reverse complement strand
GTTCGGGCCGCAGATGGAGGTGGTGGCCTTCATGAAAATAATCGGCTCGGTCGGCACCGCCATGCCGGCTTCGGCGGCGTGGTCGGAGTAATTCAGGCCGATGGCGACATACTTCGAAATGCCCGTGTAAGGCACGCCGATGCGCGGATTACCGGTGACGATGGGAAGCGTTTCGGGTTTGATCTTATTGATGCGCGCGAGATTGCGCGGCGACAGCGTTTCCGCGTCCAGCGTGGCGACGACTTTGGACATATCGTGCAGCTTGCCCTGCGCGTCGATGATGCCGGGTTTCTCGTGTCCATCTTTACCGTAACGACAAAGTTTCATGTGAACTCCTGCTTTCTTGAAGAATGCTGATTATAAACCGGCGCGGCTTTTTCCCTTAACCGCTTTATTCACCACGTTGATCGGCCATTCGCCCGACAACACGCGGCGCACTTCGCCCGGCGCGCCCGCTTGCAGACCGACCATCGCTTGCTCGCTATACCACGCGGCATGCGGGTTGATGATGACGTTTTCGCGCCCGCGCAGCGGATGCGGGTTTGGCAGCGGCTCCGGGTCGGTGGTGTCCAGCGCCGCACCAACTATTTTTTTGGCGTCGAGCGCGCGCACCAGCGCGTCGGTGTCGATCACCGGGCCGCGCGCGCAGTTGATGATGATCGCGTTGGGCTTCATTGCGTTGAACGCGTCGTCGTTGATGCTCTTGCGCGTTTGCGGCGTGAGCGGCGGATGCACGGATATAAAGTCCGACACTTTGAGCATGTCCATCAGTTCCATTTTCGTGCCCGGCTCGGAAAACTGGCCCTGCTTTACAAACGGGTCGGCGAACAGCACTTTCATACCAAATGCGGCGGCGCGTATCGCCACCTGCCGCGCGATGTTGCCGAACCCGACCAGGCCCAGCGTACTGCCGGCGAGACGCTGAATCGGTTTGCCCGGCGGCACCGCCCAGTTACCGGCGCGTACCTGGCGATCATAAAACGTAATTTTGCGCGCAGCCGAAAGCAGCAGCGCCATGGTGTGCTCGGCAACTTCTTCAATGCAGTAGGTCGGATTATTGGTGACGATGATGCCGGCGGCGGTCGCGGCATCAAGATCAATGGTGTCCACGCCGATGCCGTAGCGCGCGATGATTTTGCACTGGGGCATTTTCGCCATGTCGGCGGCGGTGATGGGGCCGGCGTAGGTGTTTAACAGCGCGTCGCAATCGGCGGCTTGCGCGAGAAATTCGGCGGGCGTTTTGGTTTGCAGCGCGGTAAGTTCACCCAACCCTGCCAGGGTTTTTTTCTCGACGTCGAGAGATTCCCACACGTAATCGGTCAACACTACTTTAGCGAGTGCCATATAAATCCTTTAAAAACAAATACATACGTAAAAAGTTCAAAACCATCGATACGGGTAAGGTCAAGAGCATCGACGCAGATTTACGCAAATGACCACAGATTAGCCCCCTCGTGTCATTCCCGCCTGCGCGGGAATGACAGGGATGGGGTTTTAATCTGCGTCAATCTGCGTAAATCTGTGTCAAAAGGTTTGTCCTTGGTTGAAAATCTCCACATTCCAGCAATTCGGCGGCCGCTTATTTTCAAGTATCGCCAGAATATTATCCACCACCACGTTCGCCATCGCCTCGCGCAGCTCGCGCGTCGCGCTGCCCATGTGCGGCGTACAAACCACGTTGTTCATTGCAAGCAGCTCGGGATGCGGGCGTGGTTCGTGTTCATACACATCGAGGCCCGCGCCGGCGATGCGTTTATCTTTTAGCGCCTGCACCAGGGCCAACTCATTGATGATGGGGCCACGCGCGGAATTGATCAGGTACGACGTCGGTTTCATTAATGCGAGTTGTGCGGCGCCGATGAGATGCCGTGTTTCAGGAGTCAGTTGCACATGCACCGAAACAAAATCCGCTACACGAAACACCTCGTCGAACGGCGCCCACGTGGCGCCCAGCGTGTGTTCTTTGTCGGGCGTGAGACGCCTGGGATCGTGATAAATCACCAGCATGGAAAACCCGCGCGCACGCTGCGCCATCGCGGTGCCTACGCCGCCGACACCGATCAACCCCAACGTTTTGCGCGACACCGTGCCGCCTTCGAGGTAGTTGGATTGTGAGCCGGGATAAATGCCGCCGCGCATGACGCGATCACCTTCGGCCACGCGGCGCACGGTGGCGAGTAGCAGCGCGAAGGCTAAATCCGCAGTGGCGTCGTTGAGCAGCAGGGCAGGGATCACCGTCACCGGCAATTTGCGCGCCGTGGCGGCAGCGGTATCGATGTCCGCCGGGGTGATGGTCATCGACGCAATCGCCTTGAGCTTCGGGTTGGCGTTGATCACGTCTGCATCGATCTTGTCGTGCAGCAGGCAAAAAATAAGGTCGTGTTCGCGCGCGGCGTTCAGCAACTCGTCTTTGGTAACGATGTGCAGCGGGTCGTGGTTGATAGTGAGATCGGCGACTTTTTGCAGGCGTTCGATGGCGCTTTTTGCCACCGGCTGTGTGACGTAAATGCGAGGACGCATGCGTTAGACCATCCAGCGCACGATGCCGGCCACGCCATCCACCGCCACCTGCGCGCCGTCGGGGATGGTGGTGGTGGCGTCCGCTACGCCCAGCACCATCGGGATGCCGCGTTCGCGCGCGAGTGAGGCCAGATGCGAGGTGCTGCCGCCGAGTTCGGTCACCACGGCGGATACATTGGTGAGTATGCGCGCCATTGCCGGGCCGGCGGCCTTGGTTATCAGCACGTCACCCGGCGCGACATGCGCGAGCTCACATTCGCAGTTGACCACGCGCGCGCGGCCCGTGCCCCAGCCGACGCCGGCGGGTTGGCCGCGCAGACGCGGGTGATTACGCCAGATTTCATCGGGTACTTTTTCTTGGGTACCGACATGCAGTGGGCGCGCTTGCAGCATTTTGATGCCGTCACCGTCGTCACCCTCAACCATCGCCCATTCTATTTCGACCGGCAGGCCCATGATTTCTTCGGCGCGGCGCAGCATGCCGCCGAGACGCGCAACCTGCGCGTCGTTGAGACAGCGTTTGGGTGCGTCACTCTTTTTGGGGGCAACAAACTTTCGATGCATGCAACCGACGGCGTGATATTTCGGGCCGATGGCGGTTTCGGTCAGCACCGAGTCGCGCGAGAGTAAATAGCGATCCGGCGTGACTTCGCCTTGCGCGATGCTCGAACCCAACCCCCAGGTTGCGTTTATCAGCATGCCGCCTTCGACGGTTTGCGACAGGCCACCGCCTGCGGCCAGCGCCGGTATCAGCGGCTGAATAATCAGCGCCATCGCGGTGTCGGCCGGATCAAGATCATGCGTCGCCATATAGCGCAATGCGCGCGTGGACCACATCGCCGCCC
>CAMDDY010000571.1 GCA_945893125.1 Bordetella parapertussis | reverse complement strand
TGTCGTTGCATCATGGCTGTCGCCGCTGGCGTATCTCTATCATCATCGCGGCGTCACGCACTCGCTGGTAATGCTGGCGCTGTGGGCGGTGCTGCTGGCTTGGCTATGCACTCGTGTATGGCGGGGCGGCCCGGGCTGGCGCGCTTATGCGGGGGTAGTCGCCTGGGGCATCGCGGCGCATATAGCCGGCGACTGGATTACCTCATTCGGCACCATGGTGTTCGCGCCGATTTCCGATTGGCGCGCGGCGCTATCGACTACCTTCATTATCGACCTGTGGTTCAGCGGCATCATCATCGCCGGGCTGCTGGCGTCGTGGGTGTGGCGTAAATCACGCTATGCACGCTGGCCCGCGGTTGGCGGGCTCGGCGTGTTGTGCGTGTATGTGGTGTTTCAGTTTGCGATGCAGCAGCGGGCGATAGAATTTGGCAAACAATACGTGCGCGAGTCCGGGATGCGCATGGAACGGGTGAGCGCGCTGCCACGTCCAGTGTCACCGTTTAATTGGATGGTAATCATCGAGAACTATGGCCAATACCACTACAGTCTGATCAATCTTTTCAGAAGTGAAGCGCCAAAATCCCTCGCGCCAGATGCGGGTTTCTTTGCACGAATGGACGCGCCTTACCTCCCTCTCCGTCACGCGCAATGGGTAAGCGCCAATCGGCTGGCGGCTGATGTGCAATCGGTCGATTACAAGCTGGCGCGCGAAGTCATGGCGCATCCGCAATTCGCCTTCTTTAAATGGTTTGCACAGTACCCCGCGCTCTACCGCGTGGACACCGGCAATCCGCACACCTGCGTGTGGTTTCAGGATTTGCGCTTTTTTACGCCGGGCCGCGCCGTGTGGCCGTTTCGCTATGGCATGTGCCGCGCTGAGAACGAAGCGGGCGGGGAGTGGCGCGCGCATGAGTTACTGAGCGACAATACGAAATTGCCGGTTTATTGAAGTGACCCTGTAACAACCGAGGAGCGAGATCATGAATCGTCGAGTTACTCATGCAATACCTGCGGCATTATTGACGGCATTGCTGACGTTGGCCGGTTGCCAGACGGTGCAAACCACCGGCGGCGGCGCGGTGGGCGTGGAGCGCCAGCAACGGATGTCGATTTCCTCCGCGCAGATCAATGCGGCCGCAGAGCAATCGTACGCGCAGACCATGCAGGACGCGGCGGCCAAGGGCGTGCTCAATCGCGATCCCAACGCGGTGAATCGCGTCCGCGCGATAGCGAGCCGCCTGATCCCCGCAACCGCGGCATTTCGCAGTGACGCGCCCGGCTGGCGCTGGGAAGTCAACGTGATTTCGTCACAGGAAATCAACGCGTGGTGCATGCCCGGCGGCAAGATTGCGGTCTACATCGGCTTGATGGATGGTTTGCAACTGACCGATGCCGAACTGGCGGCGGTCATGGGCCACGAAATCGCGCACGCGTTGCGCGAGCACGGACGCGAGAAAGCGTCGCAGCAGGCGGCGCAAAACGCCGTGATCGGCGTGGGCGCCGCGGTATTGGGCGTGGGGCAGGGCGGCGCGAGTCTGGCGAACATGGCGGCACAGGTTACCTACGGCTTGCCCAACTCACGCGAGTTTGAACGCGAGGCCGATCGCATCGGCGTCGAACTCTCGGCGCGTGCGGGTTTTGACCCGCGCGCGGCGATTTCGTTGTGGCAAAAAATGACGCAAGCCACCGGCGGGCGCGGCGGCCCGGCGTTCTTAAGCACGCATCCGCAGGCAGCGGATCGCATCACGGATTTGCAGAAGTATGCCGCGCAGGTGATGCCGATCTATCAATCAACACAACGACGTTGATGATCGGGAATAGGTGCGTAACTATATGTTTACAAAAGAAATGTTATGACTGATTCACGGCTCCTGACGCGTGCGCCACGTGTGCTGGGCGTGTTGATCGCCATTGCGGGCTTAGCGCACGGCGCAACTCATGCGCAGCCGTACCCCAATCGCCCTCTGCGTTTGATTGTTCCGTTTCCACCCGGTGGCGGCAATGACATTCTGGCGCGCACCGTGGGACAGCGATTGGTCGAAGTGGTGAATCAACAAGTAATAGTTGATAACCGTGGCGGCGCGGGCGGTGCGCTTGGTGCGCAGATCGCCGCGAATGCCGCGCCCGATGGTTACACCTTGTTCCTCGGCAGCGTCGGCAATCTCGCGCAAAATCCCGTGTTGCAGGAGAAGCCCGGCTACGATCCGGTGCGTGATTTTGCAGCGGTGACGCTGCTCGCGACCTCCGTGTTCGTGCTGGCGGTGAACAACGCGGTGCCCGCGAAATCGGTGCAGGAACTGATTGCGCTGGCGAAGGCCAAGCCCGGCGCGCTGAATTACGCATCGGCGGGCAACGGCTCATCGCTGCATCTGGCGGCGGAAATTTTTAAACATGCCACGGCTACGAATATCGTGCATGTGCCGTACAAAGGCGCCACACCGGCGTTTACCGACATGATCGCGGGACAGGTGCAGATGATCATCACCACCATGCCGGCGGCGCTGCCGCATGTACGCGCGGGCAAGGTGCGCGCGCTGGGCACATCCGGACGCAAGCGCGCGGCGGTGCTGCCGGAGGCGCCTACCATTGCCGAAACCGTGCCGGGCTTTGAAGTGTTGAACTGGCAGGGCGTTACCGTGCCGGCGAAAACCCCGGCGGCCCTTGTGCAGGCGCTGCATGCGCATCTCACCGCCGCGCTTAAACGGCAGGGCATGACTGAAGCGCTGGCGCATCAGGGGTTGGATACGGCGGGCGCGGGGCCGGAGGAATTCGGCGCGCTGATTAAATCTGAAATCGCCAAATACGGCAAAGTGGTCAAGGCGGCGGGCATACGGGGTGATTAATCGTGAGTGACGCGTTGGCGGCATTGGTGGTAGTACCGGATGATTTTCCGGCGGTGTTTGACGGCAGCGCCGCGCATGAGCGCGCCAAGGCGCTGGGCGCAGTGCGCGTGTGCAATGAGCGCGGCGCGGACGATGCCGCTGAACTCGCGCGGCGCATTGGCGGCGCAACCGTGGCCGTCAATATACGCGCCTATGCGCCGTTTACCGACGCGGTATTTGCCGCGTGTCCGAATTTGCGTTTGGTGTCGATCTGGGGCGTGGGCACCGACCACATTGATCTGGCATCCGCCGCGCGGCGCGGCATCACCGTGTGCAATACGCCGGGTGCGAACGCCATCGCCGTGGGCGAGCACGCGATAGCATTGATGATGGCGGTGGCGCGCAAAATTCCGCAAATCGACCGCGACATGCGCGCGGGCCACTGGCCGCGTGAAATACTGGGGCAACTGCACGGCAAGACACTGGCGGTGTTGGGCACCGGCGCCATCGGCACCCATGTCGCCAAATTGGCGCGGGCGTTTGGCA
>CAMDDY010000570.1 GCA_945893125.1 Bordetella parapertussis | reverse complement strand
ATCACCAAAAAAGACATCTCTGCCGCCATGCACTACCTCAACCATCGCCCCAGAAAATGCCTCGGCTTCAAAACACCCCACGAAGTCTTCTGGAAGAAGCTACACTCGCATCATAACGCGGTTGCACTTCAGACTTGAATCCGCCCTCATATTGAAGTGGATGTGCGACAGTATAAAACATATATCGTTATTTATGTGTTACTTTACTAGTTCCTTCTATAGTTTTTTCGGCCCGGCGTCGTTGGGATCATAATGGCCATTTAACAACCGCGCGCGTCGTTTTTGTCGCGCATCAAGACCGTCGGCGATCACGCGATGGCATCGGGGTCAGGCTTGCTTAATTGCATAATATCTTCCGACAGCGCGAAGCAGGGAAATACTCCGTTAAGAATCCTCACCGACTAACGTAGAACAAATCGCGGCGGATCAAACGCCGTCACGCGCGGAAGCTCGCCTTTGAACAATTCCACTTCCACCAGCGCCGTATGCGCGCTGCAACCCTGCGTGAGCTTGGAGGTGCCTTTGTCGAGCGTCAACACGTTCGGGTTGCCGTGTTTTTCCAGCGAATCGTTTTGCGTGGGATCAAGCGGATCAAACCACGCGCCAGTGGGCAGCACGCAAACACCGGGCCGCACGCCGTCGTCGATTTTCACGCCCGCCAGACAAGCGCCGCGATCATTGAATACGCGCACCACGTCGCTGGCCTTGATGCCGCGCGCGGTGGCGTCTTGCGGGTTCAACGTCATCGCTTCGCGGCCGTGTATCTTGGCGGCGACACTCACGCTGCCGTGATCGTACAGGCTGTGCAGGCGCGTGGCGGGCTGATGCGACATCAAATGCAGTGGATATTTTTTTGTGAGTTCGCTGCCCAGCCATTCAACCGGTGCGAACCACGCCGGGTGGCCGTGGCAATCGTCGTAGTTGAACGATGCGATGGTGGGCGAGGTGATTTCGATTTTGCCCGATGGCGTGGGCAATTTGTGCGCCACCGGGTCTTCGCGAAAGCGGCGCAGCATCACGGGCGGTTCCAATGGCGCGGGCACTTCGAGCAAGCCTTCCGACCAGAACGCTTCGAACGAAGGTAGTTCGATGCTGAACAGGCGCGCGCGCACCGCGGATGCTTCGTAAAGATGGCGCAGCCACGCGGCCTCGGAGCGGCCCTCGGTGAATTTTTCCTTGATGTTGTCGCCGAGGCGCTCGGACAGCCCGGTGAAGATATCGTAGTCGTTACGCGCTTCGGCCACCGGATCAATCGCGCGCTTCATTGCGATCACGAAACGGTCGCGCGAGCTGGAGCCGATGTCGTCGCGCTCCAGCATGGTGGTTGCGGGCAGCACGATGTCGGCGAACTTGGCGTTGGGGTTCCAGTATTGTTCGTTGACGACGATGGTTTCGGGTTTCGTGCGCCACGCGCGCACCATGCGATTCAAATCCTGATGGTGATGAAACGGATTGCCGCCTGCCCAGTAAATCAAGCGGATGTCGGGGTAGGTGCAAACCGCGCCGTCGAAATCGTAGGCGCCGCCAGGGTTTTCGAGCATGTCGGTGATACGCGCGACGGGGATTGGCGTTTTTACGCCGTTTTGTCCCTGCGGCAGCACCGCGCCAGAGAAGGGCCGCGCGTTGGCGCCTTCGATGCCCACCGGGCCGTAGGCAAGCGCAAAGCCGCCGCCGGGCGTGCCGATTTGGCCGAGCAGGCAGGCGAGCGTGATGCCCATCCAGTAGGGTTGTTCGCCGTGGTCGCCGCGCTGCAAGGCCCACGCCACGTTGATCATGGTGCGGCTGGCGCTCATGCGGCGCGCGAGGGTGGTGAGGGTGGCGGCGGGCACGTCGCAGATGGCGGCAGCCCACGCGGCTGACTTTGCAACACCGTCGGTTTCGCCCATGACGTATTTGCGAAACGGCTCGAAGTCGGTGCAGTAACGCGCGAGAAATTCTTTGTCGTGTTTGCCGTCGGCGATGATGGTATGTGCAAGACCGAGCATGAAAGCCGTGTCGGTGTTCGGGCGCACGGCCACCCACTCAGCACCGGGGGCTGCATCCATGTCCTCACGCAGCGGCGATACGTTGACGAACTTCACGCCTGCCGCGCCGAGACGTTTCAACATCGGACGCACTTCATGCTGGCTGATGCCGCCGGAGTTGACCTGCGCGTTCTTTGACGGCACGCCGCCGAACGCCACCAGTAGTTCGCAGTGCTGCTCAAGCGACACCCACGCCGTTTGCTGCGAACGCATCACATCCATGTCCATGAGGATGCGTGGCAGCAGTGTGCGCGCGGCGCCCAGACTATAAGTGCCCAGGTGCGCGACGTAGCCGCCGATGCAGTTCATGAAGCGATGCACCTGGCTCTGCGCGTGATGAAAACGCCCGGCGCTGGACCAGCCGTAAGAGCCGGCGAAAATCGCGCTGTTGCCGTGTTGCGTGGTGACACGTTTTAATTCGGCCGCAACCAGATCGAGTGCTTCGTTCCAACTGACATTGACGAAAGGTTCCGCGCCACGCAGGTGACGCGCCGCGCCGGGGCCACCGTCAAGGTAGCTTTTGCGCACCGCCGGATGTCGCACGCGCAGGGGGCCTTGCACCGCGCCGGGCAGCGAGTTGCCGATGGGTGAGGGATCAGGATCGCGGTCAAACGGCGTTACGCCGGTGAGCACGCCGTCTTTAACGGCAACGTCGTAAACGCCCCAGTGGGTTGAGGTGAGCATTTGGCATACCTATGGTCGGTGGTCGGGATAAAGTGGAAGTATACCGTCAGGCCGCCGGGTGACGTTATTCACGTGGACGCGGGAAATTCGCGGTGCCATAATCGTTCGCGCAGGCTTTCCATCGTAGCGATGCCTTTCTAACGGAGGTGCGTGATGCATGATGTGATCAGAGCAAGGCGAGGTTTTATTTACTTCGTTGCGGCTGCGGTCTGGATGTGCGCTGCGGGCGCTGGGGCGCAAACCCCTTCGACAGTCTCGGGACAGGCCTATCCAATCAAACCGGTGCGTTACGTGGTCCCGTTTGTGGCAGGAACCGGCAACGACATCGTCGGGCGTTTAATTGCCGACCGGCTGACAAGAATGTGGGGCCAGCAAGTCATCGTTGATAACCGGGGAGGCGCCTCCGGCACGATAGGTGCTGCGTTTGTCGCGAAGGCGCCGCCGGACGGGTATACGTTGCTCCATTGCAATATCGCGCCGAATGCCATTTCCCTGTCGCTGGTGGATAACATTGCTTCGCGAGTTCAAATTCGAAGTGCAACTCTGATTAATAGGTTGGGTGGGCGAGGTGCGATAGCATCCGAGCCCCTCGACCACCAAGTTAAAGTTGCCAAGAATGAACTACACACACCTCACCCAAGACGAACGGTATCAGATTGCG
>CAMDDY010000569.1 GCA_945893125.1 Bordetella parapertussis | reverse complement strand
GCGCAAGCGCGAACAGCACTACCCGGCAAGTATTTCTCCACGCACCGCCGCAGGGCGCTTAGAATCCGCTTTCAACAACAGATCAATCTGAACGCGCAACCACTTAAATCATCCCTCGTTCAGGCTCATACCTGGATTGGAAAATACTTGCAGCGTGAATTTTCGCGGCGCCAACGATTCCTATGCGCGTTCGATGCAAAATGCTTACGTATCGGATGCTTTCGACATTCGTCAAAATCTTAAATTCTATAACAAAATCAAATAGTTATGCAGAACGAGCACCCACCGGCAACGGTCGCCGTGCGGCGCTACGGCGCCACCGAAAAATGATCCGGCGGTAAATCGGCTTGATAGCGTTCGTAAATGTGGCGGTACGCTTGCTCAATATGCCGGGCAAATTCGGACTTGATTCCCAACGCACGCTCATAACTTGCCTGCGCTTGCGTATACCGCTTGAGATCACGCAGCACGATGCCGCGATTATTGAAGGCATCGGCATTGTCTGGCTTGATCTGGCTTGAACTGCAAAGCACGCTCGTAGCACGCCAGCGCGTCATCGTAGCGCCGCAATTCACGCAACACATTGCCGTAATTTGTTTTGCGTAGCGGCATTGGCCGGGTTAACGGCAACCGCATTCGACAAAAGGCGGCCGCTACTTGCGTGCGTCCCGTTTGCGCCGCGATGGCCCCTGATAAATTGAGCGCATCAAAACGGGGACAAGACCCGTCAATAGGTGAAACCCTGGTAAATAGTGGCGCGCCCGAGACGATTCGAACGTCCGACCCCTGCCTTCGGAGGGCAGTACTCTATCCAGCTGAGCTACGGGCGCGTGGCGTGCGAGTTTAACACGCGCGGCGGCGGCGAGGCTTTTACCTGCGCCACCGCACCCGGTATAATTCGCCGTTTTAGCGTAACCAAAAGAGCAAACTCATGAGCGATCCGCACGCCTCCGAAGATTCCGGCCTGATTAAAACGCCGACACAATTGATCGTGGTGATCGTGCTGTCGTTCGTGGTTCCGATCGCGGCCATTTTTACCATCATTTATTTTGTCATGGGCGACAGCAAGCCCCGCGCGGGGGACGCGGTTTATAGCAAAGCGGTGCTCGAGCGCATTCAGCCCGTAGGCAGCGTGCCCGCCTCCGCCATTGAAAAAGGCCCGTCGCCGCTGGCGCCGGCGCCGGCGCCCGCGCCGGTAGTGGTTGCCGCGGCAGGCGCCGATGCCGGCAAACCGCCGGCTGCGGCAAACGGTAAATCCGTATACGACGCCAGTTGCCAGGTTTGTCATGGCGCCGGTGTCGCCGGCGCGCCGAAACTCGGCGACAAGGCCGCCTGGGCGCCGCGTCTGGGCGCTGGCACACCCACGCTGCACGCCAACTCGTTGAAGGGCAAAAATGCAATGCCACCGAAAGGCGGCAACCTCAGCCTGTCCGACGCCGACGTAAAGGCCGCCGTCGATTACATGGTTTCGCAAGCGAAGTAATCATGTGCCAGCACATGGCCAAAGGCGCGGTCTTCCGCGCTGTTGGCTGACCGGGCGCGGCTCCATGGCTACTTACGCCATCGGCGACGTGCAGGGCTGTTACGACGCGCTGCGGCGGTTACTCGATATTGTGCGGTTCGATCCGCCGCGCGACACGCTGTGGCTGGTCGGCGACCTGGTCAATCGCGGACCGCAGTCGCTGGAAACCCTGCGCTATATCATCAGCCTTGGCGACGCCGCGATATCGGTGCTCGGCAACCACGACCTGCATCTGCTGGTCGCAGCAAGCGGCTACACCAAACAGTATCCGGGCGACACGCTGGGCGGCATACTCGACGCGCCCGATCGCGACGCGCTGCTGCATTGGCTGCGCCAGCAAAAATTAATGCACGCCGACCCGCGCAACGGATACGCGATGGTGCATGCCGGTCTGCTGCCGCAATGGAGCATTGCCACGGCGCTCGCGCTGGCGGCGGAAGCCGAGGCCGTGTTGCGCGGCGATCATCACGACGATTTTTTACGCCCGCTCTACGGCAACAAACCCAGCGCCTGGAATGAAAATCTGGCCGGCGACGACCGGCTGCGTGTGATCGTCAACGCCATGACGCGCATGCGGCTGTGTCGCGCTGACGGTGAAATGGAATTCACCCACAAGTTAGCACCCGTGAATATGCCGCCCGGCTTCATGCCGTGGTACGACGTGCCGGGCCGCGCCAGCGCCGGCACGCCGATTATATTCGGCCACTGGGCATCACTCGGCGTGCTGCTGCGCGCGGATGTGATCGGGCTCGATTCCGGTTGTGTGTGGGGCCGCAAATTGAGCGCGCTGCGTCTGGAAGACCGCCGCGTGTTTCAATGCGGCTGCGGCGTGGTCAAAAATTCAGCGTCCGGACAATAGCGTCGCGAGCGCTGTTCGCCAACGCTTTGCGATGCACGCCTTGCGTATCCAGTGGCGGCAAAAAATGCACATGCGCGTGAATTTCATGCTGCGTGAGCATCAGCTTTAACGTATCCAGCGCGGATTTGTCGCCATCGTAAGCTGCTTCGGTGCAAATCGAACCATCGCGCCGGCGATATTGAATCGCCACCGGAATCACCCGCGCGCCGGCCTGTTGCGCCGGGCGCAGCAACGAACTGTGAAACGGCAGCACCCGCGTGCCGTCGGTGGTCGTGCCTTCAAGAAACACGCCCATGCCCGCGCCCGCCTGCAATGCCGCTGCGATGCTGCTGTCGAGGCGCGCCAGATCGCGCCGCCGGTCGCGCTCAATAAACAGCGTATCGGCTTTCACGCACAACCAGCCGACCAGCGGCCAGTTGCGCACTTCGGATTTGGCGACAAAGCGCGTGGGCACCGCAGCGTTGATGGCAAAAATATCCAGCCACGACACGTGATTCGCGACCAGCAAAAACGACCCCGCGTGATGTTGTGGCGGCATGCCATGCACCGCGAGATTCGCCGCCAGATGACGCACCAACCCGGCCGACCAACGTTGCAGCGCACGCTGCCGGCGCGCCACACTCATAAATGGATATCCCAGGCCGGCTACACCCGCCGCATGGGTGAAGTGCGCGGCGACGCGCGCTAATCGCCACGCACGCGTGAGGCGCGAGGTACGCGTCGCCGAAGCGACCTTGTATGTCAAATAATGTTTAAAAACAATACTTATTATTATTTAGCTAGCGCGTCACGCGCGCGGTAATACCATCGGAAATAATCCGCACGCGGTCGCCCGCTTGAAACGCTTCGCCCGCTGCCTGCACAATCGAAATAGCGCGCCCATCATCGAGCTTGATGGCAATTTCAATGCCCGGCCGGCGACCGGCCTGTTGCTCCGCCGCGTGCCCCGCCACGCCACCGAGTACCGCGCCAATCACCGAACTGACGATGGACCCGCGCCCC
>CAMDDY010000568.1 GCA_945893125.1 Bordetella parapertussis | reverse complement strand
ATCGCTTTTCATGGCGCCGGCGAGCGCTTCGTCCCAGAAAGCGAGTTGCGCGGCGTCGAGGCTCTTTGGCCCGAAAATGGTGTAGAACACATTGGCGGTGACATCCACGCCCTGTTCGCGCATGGTCGGCACATTCGCCAGCACACCGCCATGGCGGCGCGGGCCGGCGACGCCGATAAAGCGCAACTTGCCCGACTGTATGAGTTGCAGCGCGCTGCCGGGGCTTTGCACGCCGATGTCGAGATGTCCGCCAGCGACTTGAATCGCGGTGTCGGTGCCGGAATTAAACACCACGACTTTGAGTTTGGTGGGGTCGGCGCCGGCCAGACGCGCGATCTCCGCGACCGAGATGTGTATCGGATTGCCGGCCGCGGTGGAGATGCCGAAGGTGACCGAGGCGGGGTCTTTGCGCAGGCGCTCGACGATGTCGCGCGCGCTCTTGATCGGGGAATCGGCGCGCACGAAATACATCTGGTATTCGTCGAGCAGCTTGATCACGGGCGAAAGTTCTCGCGGGGTAACCGTGCCGCGGCCGGCGGCCACCGTGGTCAGCCAGCTTGAAGACGCGAGGCCGAGGTAATGCGGATTACCCGTGTGCGTGTTGAGATACGCGAACGCCACCGATTGTCCGCCGCCCGGTTTGTTAAGCACGTTGATGGTGTTGACCTTGCCATCCTGCAACAGGCGCTGCAGCGTGCGGCCAATGCGGTCATTCGCGCCGCCGGGCGCCGCGCCGATGATGAGTTCAACGGGTTTGTCGGGTTTCCATGCGGGGGTTTGCGCGCAGGTGAAAACTGGAATCAACGCCAGCAACGTTATTAAAAGTCTCACGGAATTTCCTCTCACAGTATGTGCGCAAGCCACGGCATGTCCGCGCGGTATTGTGTTTCAAATGCTTCGATTTGTGCCAGATGTTGCAGTGTTACGCCGACGTCGTCCAGTCCTTTAAGCAAGCGCTCCTTGCGCGTGGCGTCGATATCGAAGGCGTGTGCAGAGCCGTCGGGGGCGATAACGGTTTGACGGGGCAGATCGACTGTCATGGCGGCGCCGGGCGTTTTTTGCAGTTGCGCAATGATGCCGCCGACCACCGGCTGCGGCAGCACGATGGTTAGCACGCCGTTTTGCATGCAGTTGCCGCGATACACATCACCGAAGCTTGCGCCGATCAACGCGCGCACGCCGAAATCCAGCGTGGCGTACGCCGCGCTCTCGCGCGACGAGCCGCAGCCGAAATCCGGGCCGGTGACGAGGATGCCTGCTTTTTGATACGCAGGCTGGTTGAGGATGAATCCGGCGCGCGGTTGCTCGTGTTCATCGAAACGCAGGTCGTGCAGAAACCCGCGCGCGTAATCCGGGTGGCCGGGACGGCGCGGCAGCCGTTGAAAGCGGCCGGGCACGATCATGCCGGTATCGATCTTGGCGATATCGAGGGGTGCGGCGACGGCGTTGAGGGTGGTGAAAGGTTTCATAAGAACGCCGTCAGGAGCTTTACCGCAAAGGCGCAAAGAACCCCCGCAAAGAAGTTCTTTGCGTTTCCTTTGCGTCTTTGCGTCTTTGCGCCTTTGCGGTGAGGTTTTTCAATGTGTTAGCTTGCGTACATCGGTCAAATGCCCGGTAACCGCCGCGGCTGCCGCCATCGCCGGGCTCATGATATGCGTCAACGCGCCTGGCCCCTGGCGGCCTTCAAAATTGCGGTTGGTGGTGGAGGCGCAACGCTGGCCGGCGGCAACCAGATCACCGTTGGAGCCGCCGCACATCGAGCAGCTCGCATCGCGCCATTCGAAACCGGCGGCGAGAAAGTGTTGATCCAGTCCTTCGGCTTCGGCCTGCCGTTTCACGGCGGTGGAGCCGGGCACCACCATGGCGGGGATCGTCGCTTTACGTCCGCGAACAACCGCCGCCGCCGCGCGTAAATCTTCAATACGCGCGTTGGTGCAGGAGCCGATGAATACGCGATCGATCTTGATGCTTTCCAGGGGCGTGCCCGGCACGAGCTTCATGTAGTCGAGCGCGCGCTTTACGCGGCCGCGTTTTTCCGCGTCGGCTATCGACGCGGGGTCGGGTATGCGATCACTGATCGGCGAAGCATCTTCCGGGCTGGTGCCCCAGCTCACCATCGGCGCGAGTTCACCCGCGTTTAACGACAGTTCGCGATCAAAACGCGCATCGGCGTCCGCAGGCAGCGTGCGCCAGTACGCCAGCGCACGATCCCAGTGCGCATCTTGCGGCGCGAACGGGCGTCCGTGCAGATACGTATACGTGGTGTCGTCGGGCGCGATCATGCCGATGCGCGCGCCGGCTTCGATCGACATATTGCACACGGTCATGCGGCCTTCGATGGACATCGCGCGGATGGTCGAGCCGGCGTATTCGACGCCGTGACCGGTGGCACCGCCGATGCCGATGCGCGCGATGATGGCGAGTATCACGTCCTTGGCCGACACGTGTGCAGGCAGCGTGCCGTCGATGGTGATGCGCAGGGTCTTGGGCTTTTTCTGCCAAATCGTTTGTGTCGCCAGTACATGACGCAACTGGTTGGATTGCCCGATGGGTATCGGCAGCGCGCCCAGCGCGCCGTGCGTCGCGGTGTGCGAATCGCAGCAGGCAATCAGTAGGCCGGGTTGCGTCCAGCCGAGTTCCGGCCCGATCACGTGGATGATGCCTTGCCGCGCGTCATGCACGCCGTAGTGCTCGATGCCGAATTCACGCGCATTGACATCGAGCAGCTCGACCACGCGGCGTATTTCCGCATTGGCGATGCTGGCCGGCGCGGTGGCGCGCTGCGTGGATGGTACGTAGTGATCCGTTACCGCCAGCGTTTGTTTCGGTTTGCGCACGGTGCGGCCTTCGCTGCGCATTTGGTCGAAGGCGAGAAACGTGCTGCCGTCGTGGACCAGGTTGCGATCGACGAACAGCAGTTCTTCGCCGCCCGGGTTGGCGACGATCACATGCCGCGCCCATACGCGATCAAAGAGTGAGAGTGGCGCACCCATGATTTACTTCGCGTTCTTTTGCTCTTGTTCTAGTTCCGCCATCGCATCCCGCGCCCAGCGAAACGCCTCGATGCCCGCCGGCACGCCCGCGTAACAGGCAATCTGCAGTAGCACTTCCTTGATTTCATCCTTGGTCACACCGTTGCCGAAGGAACGTTTTACGTGCAGCTTGAATTCGTGTTGGCGGTTGAACGCGGCGAGCAGGCCGATGTTGAGCAGGCTGCGTGTTTTGCGCGGCAAGCCGGGGCGGCTCCAGATCATGCCCCACGCGGTTTCTGTGGCGTACTCCTGCATCGCCATGCTGAAGTCATCGACGTTTTCCATTGATTTATCGACGTACTCGGCGCCCAGTACTTCGCGGCGCAGGGCGATGCCTTTGTTGAACAGTTCACTTGCC